>NZ_JAOYTM010000003.1:0-53863 GCF_025847435.2 Pseudomonas sp. BT-42-2 | reverse complement strand
CCAAAGCGTCGAGCGCACAGGCACAAAGCGACGCCAGCGCCGACGTGTTCAAAGCCCCCGAAGCCGCCGCCGAGTTGAGCAAAGCCACTGCGGCACTCACCGAAGCCCAGACCGCAGCCGAAAAAGCCAAGGCCGCCGGGGAAAAAGCCGAACGGGCTGCAACGGTGGAGGATATGGATAACGCTGTCGACGAGGCTGAACGTGCCGCTCAGGAGGCTAAAGACGCCGCGGATAAAGCGGCAGCAGCCCGCAAGGCTGCCGAGGATTTGGCCACACAACACCGCACCCATGCCCTGGCCAAGGCCCGAAAATACGAGCAAGACGCCAACGCGTCGAGCGCAGAGGCACAAAGCGACGCCAGCGCCGACGTGCTCAAAGCCCCCGAAGCCGCCGCCGAGCTGAGCAAAGCCACTGCGGCACTCACCGAAGCCCAGACCGCATCCAAAAAAGCCAAAGCCGCCAGGGAAAAAGCCGAACAGGCTACAACGGTGGAGGATATAGATAACGCTGTGGCCGAGGCTGAGCGTGCGGCTCAGGAGGCTAAAGACGCCGCGGATAAAGCGGCAGCAGCCCGCAAGGCTGCCGAGGATTTGGCCACACAACGCCGCACCCATGCCCTGGCCAAGGCCCGAAAATACGAGCAAGACGCCAACGCGTCGAGCGCAGAGGCACAAAGCGACGCCAGCGCCGACGTGCTCAAAGCCCCCGAAGCCGCCGCCGAGCTGAGCAAAGCCACTGCGGCGGCCACTGAAGCCCAGACCGCAGCCGAAAAAGCCAAGGCCGCCAGGGAAAAAGCCGAACAGGCTACAACGGTGGAGGATATGGATAACGCTGCGGACGAGGCTGAACGTGCGGCTCAAGAGGCTAAAGACGCGGCGAATAAAGCGGCAGCAGCCCGGATCGCCGCTGAGGACATCACCACGACAAAGAAAGTTCTGGCCGATGCGCTAGCGCACCGGGACAAGTCCAATACCAGGATTTATTTCAGAGACGGTGGCTGGACAACCGGCCATATCAATAGCGTGAGCGAAACCAGTATAACTTTCTATGACTACGGAAATAACAAGGACAAAACAGTAGAACTAAAGGACATCAAGAAAATTGGCGCTTGATCACAGCCAGCCCAACAATATACATCAAGGCGAAAACACGCACGCCGCAGACGCCTCATGTGATTGCACCACGCCGAGGGCGCGAGCAAGCTCTGTATGTTTACCCACAACGAGGAAGCCACAATGAGTCATTCACCAAACATCACACTTGAGCAATTAATCGAACTGATACATAAACACATAACAAATCTCAGCGACATCAGCGAGACAACAAAGATCGAGGAGCTCACGGTAGATACAAATCACTTTGCCCGCACCCTTAACTCAGAATTCGACGTTACTCTAACCGCGGACGACTTCCGGCCCCTTGAGACCGTTGATGATTTGTTAAAAATGCTAAATCGCAATTGATACCCCGTGCACTAGTCGGCCTTCGCGCTGAGCGGTTTACACAGCTCGAAGCCGACAGTGCACGAGGCTTGGCGACCGTCGGACCAACTCGTAGTCGGCGCTCTAGGTAACAAAGGTGCTTCAAGTCGTCAAGTATTGCCGATTTCTGCAAGGCTGATTTCGCGCATGCGAAACTTCTGCACCTTGCCCGTCACCGTCATCGGAAACTCATCCACCAAGCGGTAATACCTGGGCACCTTGAAATGCGCCATGCGCGCCTTGCACCAGCTGTGTAGCTCCTCAACCGTCGCCGTGTGCCCCGGATGCAGCTTGATCCAGGCCACCACCTCTTCCCCATACTTGCTGCACGGAATGCCGATCACCTGGGCATCGGCCACCGCCGGGTGGGTGTAGAAGAACTCTTCCAGCTCGCGCGGATAAATGTTCTCCCCTCCCCTGATGATCATGTCCTTGTTGCGCCCAACAATGCGTACATAGCCCTGCTCGTCCATCACCGCCAGGTCGCCGCTGTGCATCCAGCGCGCCGGGTCGATGGCATCGGCGCTGGCTTGGGGGTTGTCCCAGTAGCCGAGCATCACGCTGTAGCCGCGGGTACACAGCTCGCCGATCTGGCCACGGGGGACGATGCAGCCGTGCTCATCGATCAGCTTGGTTTCCAGCTGTGGCTGGGTGCGGCCGACAGTGGCCACGCGCAGTTCCAGTTCGTCGTCCGGGCCGGTTTGCAGCGACACCGGGCTGGTCTCGGTCATGCCGTAGGCGATTTGCACCTGGGCCATGTGCATCTGCTCGATCACCCGGCGCATCACCTCGATCGGGCAGGTGGCGCCGGCCATGATGCCGCTGCGCAAGCTTGAGAGGTCCAGTTGCTGGCGTGACGGGTGGTCGAGCATGGCGATGAACATGGTCGGCACGCCATAGAGAATGCTGGCGCGTTCTTCGGCCACCGCGCGCAGGGTCAGCTCGGGGTCGAAGGCGTCGTTGGGGTAGATCATGGTGCTGCCATGGGTGATGCAACCCAGGTTGGCCATGACCATGCCGAAGCAGTGGTACAGCGGCACCGGGATCACCATGCGGTCGTGCTCGGTCAGGGCGAGGCTTTCGCCGACCATCCAGCCATTGTTGAGGATGTTGTAGTGGCTGAGTGTCGCCCCTTTAGGCGCACCGGTGGTGCCGGAGGTGTACTGGATGTTTACCGGCTGGTCGAACTGCAAGCTCTGCTGGCGGGCCGTGTAGGCCTCGAGCGACGTCTGCCCTGCCCGCTCGGCAAGCGCCTGCCAGGGCAGGAAACCTTGCGGCGGCTGGGCGGCCAGGCTGATCACTCCGCGCAGCTGGGGCAGGCTTTCGCTGGCCAGTTCGCCCACGGCTGCCGTGGCCAGCTCGGGTACCAGCGCTTGCACCATGGCATGGTAATCGGAGGTCTTGAAGGCATCGGCGCAGACCAGCCAGCGGCAGCCGGACTGGCGCAGCACATAGTCCAACTCAGCAACGCGATAAGCCGGGTTGATGTTGACCAGAATCGCGCCGACCTTGGCGCTGGCCAGCTGCAGGACGCACCACTGGGCGCAGTTGGGCGCCCAGATGCCGACCCGATCGCCTGTGTTCACGCCCAGCGCCATCAAGGCGCGGGCTTGCACATCGACCTGTTCGGCCAACTGCTGCCAGGTGTAACGCACGTTCTGGTGGCGCACCACCAGCGCTTCGCGGCCGGCATGACGGGCCACGGTGGCTGCGAAGGCCTGGCCGATGGTCTGCTCGAGCAAGGGCCGGTCCTGGCGGCCGCGGGTGTAGCTGGGTTGATTCATGACTGTCCCTTCTTGTGGTTGTTCTGGGCATGACTGAAGCAAGCGACGAATACTCTGGCGCAGATTTACGTTAACGTAAAGGTCACGAGCAGATTGACAGTGAAGTGAGCCATGTTTACGTTAACGTAAAGGTTACAAGCAACGTGGAAGCGGGCTTGACCCGCGACAGCGATCCAATGGCATCCAGGGCCATACTGATCCTGATAAACGCCATCGCGGGGTTAAGCCCGCTCCCACGCTCAAAGCTCACTCAGGCCTAGCCAAGAACAAGAAGGTGCCCCACATGCATTACCCCTCCCTGAACTTCGCCCTGGGCGAAACCGTCGACATGCTGCGCGAACAGGTGCAGGCCTTCGTCGCGGCCGAACTGGCTCCACGCGCAGCGCAGATCGACCAGGACAACCTGTTCCCCGCCGATATGTGGCGCAAATTCGGCGACATGGGCCTGCTCGGCGTCACCGTGCCGGAAGAATACGGCGGTGCCGGCCTGGGCTACCTGGCCCACGTGGTGGCCATGGAAGAGATCAGCCGCGGTTCGGCCTCGGTGGCGCTGTCGTACGGCGCGCACTCCAACCTGTGCGTCAACCAGATCAACCGCAACGGCAGCCACGAGCAGAAGCAAAAATACCTGCCCAAGCTGATCAGCGGCGAGCACATCGGCGCCTTGGCCATGAGCGAACCCAACGCAGGCTCCGACGTGGTATCGATGAAGCTGCGCGCCGAAAAGCGCGGCGATCACTACCTGCTCAACGGCAGCAAGACCTGGATCACCAACGGCCCCGACGCCAACACCTACGTGATCTACGCCAAGACCGACCTGGACAAGGGCGCCCACGGCATCAGCGCATTCATCGTCGAGCGCGACTGGAAAGGTTTTACCCGCAGCAACAAGTTCGACAAGCTCGGCATGCGCGGCTCGAACACCTGCGAGCTGTTCTTCGATGACGTCCAGGTGCCCGAAGAAAATATCCTCGGCCAGCTCAACGGCGGCGTGCGCGTGCTAATGAGCGGGCTGGACTACGAGCGCGTGGTGCTCTCCGGTGGCCCGACCGGGATCATGCAAGCGTGCATGGACCTGGTGGTGCCATACATCCACGACCGCAAGCAGTTCGGCCAGAGCATCGGCGAGTTCCAGCTGATCCAGGGCAAGATCGCCGACATGTACACCCAGCTCAATGCCAGCCGCGCCTACCTGTATGCCGTGGCCCAGGCCTGCGACCGTGGCGAGACCACCCGCAAGGACGCCGCTGGGGTCATCCTCTACACCGCCGAGCGCGCCACGCAAATGGCCCTGGAGGCGATTCAGATTCTGGGGGGCAACGGCTACATCAACGAGTTCCCGGCGGGGCGTCTGCTGCGCGATGCCAAGCTGTACGAAATCGGCGCCGGCACCAGCGAGATTCGCCGGATGCTGATCGGCCGCGAACTGTTCAACGAAACCCGCTGAGCATAAGGAACTGGCGCCCATGGCTATCCTGCATACCCAGATCAACCCGCGCTCGGCAGAGTTCGCCGCCAATGGCGCGGCCATGCTCGAACAGGTCCAGGCCCTGCGCGGCCTGCTCGCCCACATCGCGCAGGGCGGCGGGCCCAAGGCCCAGGAGCGGCACACCTCGCGCGGCAAATTGCTGCCACGTGAGCGTATCGACCGCTTGCTGGATGCCGGCTCGGCGTTTCTTGAGGTCGGCCAATTGGCCGCCCATGAGGTGTACGGCGAAGACGTCCCCGCTGCCGGGGTGATCGCCGGCATCGGCCGGGTCGAAGGTGTCGAGTGCATGATCGTGGCCAACGACGCCACGGTCAAAGGCGGCTCGTACTACCCGCTGACGGTGAAAAAACACCTGCGCGCACAGACCATCGCCCTGCAGAACCGCCTGCCGTGCATCTACCTGGTGGATTCGGGCGGGGCCAACCTGCCGCGCCAGGATGAAGTATTCCCAGACCGTGAGCATTTCGGGCGGATCTTCTTCAATCAGGCCAACATGAGCGCCCTGGGCATTCCGCAAATCGCCGTGGTGATGGGCTCGTGCACCGCTGGCGGCGCTTATGTGCCGGCGATGGCCGACGAGGCGATCATGGTCCGCCAGCAGGCGACCATCTTCCTCGCCGGCCCGCCCTTGGTGAAGGCCGCTACGGGTGAAGTGGTCAGCGCTGAAGACCTGGGCGGCGCCGACGTGCACTGCCGCACCAGCGGCGTGGCCGACCACTATGCCGACAACGATGAGCACGCCCTGGCCCTGGCCCGGCGCAGCGTGGCCAACCTCAACTGGCACAAGCTGGGCAAGCTGCAGCGCCAGGCGCCAGTGGCGCCGCTGTATGCTGCCGATGAGCTGTACGGCGTGGTGCCAGCCGATGCCAAGCAGCCGTTCGATGTGCGTGAGGTGATTGCGCGGCTGGTCGACGGCTCGGTGTTCGATGAGTTCAAGGCGCTGTTCGGCACCACCCTGGTGTGCGGTTTTGCCCACCTGCACGGCTACCCGGTGGCGATCCTGGCCAACAACGGCATCCTGTTTGCCGAAGCTGCGCAAAAAGGCGCGCACTTCATCGAGCTGGCCTGCCAGCGCGGCATCCCCCTGCTGTTCCTGCAGAACATCACCGGCTTCATGGTCGGCAAGAAATACGAAGAAGGCGGCATCGCCAAGCACGGCGCCAAGCTGGTCACCGCGGTGGCCTGCGCCCAGGTGCCGAAGTTCACCGTGATCATCGGCGGCAGCTTTGGCGCGGGTAACTACGGCATGTGCGGGCGGGCCTACGACCCACGCTTCTTGTGGATGTGGCCCAATGCGCGGATTGGCGTGATGGGCGCCGAACAGGCCGCTGGGGTGCTGGCGCAGGTCAAGCGTGAGCAGAGCGAGCGCAGTGGCCAGGCCTTCAGCGCCGACGATGAGGCCAAGCTCAAGCAGCCGATCCTCGATCAGTACGAGCGCCAGGGCCACCCCTACTACTCCAGCGCCCGGCTGTGGGACGACGGCGTCATCGACCCGGCGCAAACCCGCGACGTGCTCGGCCTGGCGTTGTCTGCCGCGCTGAACGCGCCCATCGAACAGAGCCGCTTCGGCATATTCCGGATGTGACCCATGAGCGATTTCAGCACCCTTGAACTGATCAAGGACCCGCGCGGCTTCGCCACCCTGTGGCTGAACCGCGCCGACAAGAACAACGCCTTCAACGCGCAGATGATCCGCGAGCTGATCGTCGCCATCGACCAGCTCGGCGCCGACGCCAGCCTGCGTTTCGTGCTGCTGCGCGGCCGTGGCCGGCACTTCAGTGCCGGCGCGGATCTGGCCTGGATGCAGCAATCGGCGCAGCTGGACTTCAACACCAACCTGGACGACGCCCATGAACTGGGCGAGCTGATGTACAACCTGCACAACCTCAAGCTGCCGACTTTGGCGGTGGTGCAAGGCGCGGCCTTCGGCGGCGCACTGGGGCTGATCAGCTGCTGCGACATGGCCATTGGTGCCGAGGATACCCAGTTTTGCCTGTCCGAGGTGCGCATCGGCCTGGCGCCAGCGGTGATCAGCCCGTTCGTGGTCAAGGCCATCGGCGAGCGCGCCGCACGCCGCTACGCGCTCACCGCCGAACGCTTCAGCGGCCTGCGCGCCCGCGAGCTGGGCCTGCTGGCCGAGGCCTACCCTGGCGCCGAGCTTGAGCAGCAGGTCGAGGCCTGGGTCGACAACCTGTTGCTCAACAGCCCCCAGGCCCTGCGCGTTAGCAAGGAGTTGCTGCGTGAAGTCGGTCATGGCGAGCTGACCCCGGCCGTGCGCCGCTACTGTGAAAACAGCATCGCCCGTATCCGCGTCAGCCCCGAAGGCCAGGAGGGCCTACGCGCCTTTTTGGAAAAACGCCGCCCTGCCTGGCAAGACTTTGATAAGGAACCACGCCCATGAGCCAACCCACGCTGACCACCCTGCTGGTCGCCAACCGCGGTGAGATCGCCTGCCGGGTGATGCGCACGGCCAAGGCCATGGGCCTGACCACGGTCGCCGTGCACAGCGCCATCGACCGCGAAGCCCGGCATGCGCGTGAAGCCGATATTCGTATCGACCTGGGCGGCGCCAAGGCTGCCGAGAGCTATCTGGACATCGACAAGTTGCTGGCCGCCGCCAAGGCCAGTGGCGCCCAGGCGATTCACCCAGGGTACGGTTTCTTGTCGGAAAACGCAGGTTTCGCCCGCGCCATTGAACAGGCCGGGCTGATCTTCCTCGGCCCACCGGCCAGCGCCATCGACGCGATGGGCAGCAAGTCGGCGGCCAAGGCACTGATGGAAAACGCAGGCGTACCGCTGGTGCCGGGTTATCACGGTGAAGCGCAAGACCTGGAAACCTTCCGCGCCGCCGCCGAACGTATCGGCTATCCGGTACTGCTCAAGGCCAGCGCTGGCGGCGGTGGCAAGGGCATGAAAGTGGTCGAGGAAGAAAGCCAGTTGGCTGACGCCCTGGCCTCGGCCCAGCGTGAGGCGCAGTCGTCGTTTGGCGATTCACGGATGCTGGTGGAAAAGTACGTGCTCAAGCCCCGCCACGTGGAGATCCAGGTATTCGCCGACCAGCATGGCAACTGCCTGTACCTCAATGAGCGCGACTGTTCGATTCAGCGTCGCCACCAGAAAGTGGTCGAGGAAGCGCCAGCCCCAGGGCTCTCGCCCGAGTTGCGCCAGGCCATGGGCGAGGCCGCAGTGCGTGCCGCCCAGGCGATTGGTTACGTCGGCGCAGGCACCGTGGAGTTTTTGCTCGATGCCCGCGGCGAGTTCTTCTTCATGGAAATGAACACGCGCTTGCAGGTCGAGCACCCGGTGACCGAGGCGATTACCGGCCTGGACCTGGTCGCCTGGCAGATTCGTGTGGCGCGTGGCGAGGCGCTGCCGATCAGCCAGGCGCAGGTGCCGCTGATCGGTCATGCGATCGAGGTGCGTCTGTATGCTGAAGACCCGGCCAATGAGTTCCTGCCGGCCACGGGTACCCTCAGCCTGTACCGCGAATCGGCGCCTGGTGAAGGCCGGCGAGTCGATAGCGGCGTCAGCGAGGGCGACAGTGTGTCGCCGTTCTACGACCCCATGCTGGGCAAGCTGATTGCCTGGGGTGAAGATCGCGAACAGGCGCGGCTGCGCTTGCTGGCGATGCTCGATGAGTTCGCCATTGGCGGGGTGAAAACCAACATTGCTTTCTTGCGCAGAATCCTCGCGCATCCGGCGTTTGCCGCGGCAGAGCTGGATACGGGTTTCATTGCGCGTCATCAAGAGGTGTTGCTGCCGACTGCCAGCGAGCTGCCCGCCGCGTTCTGGCAGGCTGCTGCCGAGGCCTGGTTGCAGAGCACGCCTGCGCGGCTGCGCGCTGATGATCCAGGCTCGCCGTGGGCTGGACGGGAGGGTTTGCGGTTAGGCTTGCCAGCGCGTAGCAGTGTGCACCTGGTCAGTGCTGGGCAAGATCAAGCCGTGGCGCTGGAGCGCAGTGCGCCGTCCACTTTGCATCTTGAAGGCGAGCAGCTGTGCGAGGACCGCGATGGCCAGCGCCGCCGGCATCTGGCCATTCGCCGGTCAGGCACGCTGTATCTGCGCTGGGAGGGCGACATGCATGCCATTACCGCGTTCGACCCGATTGCCGAAGCTGAAGCCAGCCACAGTCACCAGGGCGGGCTCAGTGCGCCAATGAACGGCAGCATCGTGCGGGTGCTGGTCGAGCCTGGGCAGCTGGTCGAGGCCGGCACCGCGCTGGTGGTGCTGGAGGCGATGAAGATGGAGCACAGCATTCGCGCGCCCCAGGGCGGGACGGTGCAAGCGCTGTTCTGTCAGGAGGGGGATATGGTCAGTGAAGGGGCGGTGTTGGTCGAGTTGGCTGACTGATCGGAGATTTTGGGGCCGCGCTGCGGCCCTTCGCGGCGGTTCGGCGCCCCGACAAGCCCGCTCCCACAGAGAGCGCGCTGCACTTAGTTTCAACACAGTACCTGTGGGAGCGGGCTTGCCCGCGAAGGGCTGCGAAGCAGCCCCAAAATCCCAAACCTAAAAAATCCCGTGAACCCGCACCACCACGCCTAGAAACTCACACCCAGGTTCGCACAACACCGTCGGATAGCGCGTATTCAGCGGCCTGAGCAAGCGTTCCCCGCCCTCCTCGATCAACTGGCGCAGCACTGCTGATTTGCCCGGCTGGCGCGCGATCACCAGCTTGCCCGGCTGCGCCTCAAGCCCGGTATCCACCAGTATCAGCATGCCCTCGGGTACGCTCTTGCCGCTGGCGGCGTTCATCGAGTCGTTTTCCACCGGCAGCCAGTAGGCATTCCCCGCAGGCATGTAATCGGTCTGCTCTTGCAGCTCGCTTGCCGTCGGCAGCCCATCCTGCAGATCCGCCCAACTCAACACCGGAAAGCGAAAACTGGCATAGCGCAGCGCTTGCGCCGACAGCGGCTGCTCGGCAGCGTAACTGCCCTGCGCCTCGCGCACCAGATCACGCTCGACCACCATCGCCTGCGCCTCCAGGTACACCAGGCCCAGCACTTCAAGTTTCTCGTTGATGGTCTGCAAGGTCGGCCGGCGGGAACCGCGCAGCCAATGACCAACGCCGCCTTGGGTCATCTGCAGGCGCTCGGCCAGTTTGATCTGGCTGAGGTTGTGTTCGCGCTTGTAGCGCGTGAGAAAATCGATCCAGTTTTCCATGACCGGAACAATACGGGCTGTATTAATCTCATCAATACACATTGTGAATTATCTTCAAGGAGCTAATTAGTACAAATTGACCTATGCTCGGCATTCACTGTCCTTGAAAGGAAATCGAAGGTATCCAAATGAATCCGCAGAAAAACCAAGATACAGATCTCGACAGCGAAGCCGCACGCCGCGCCCTCGACTATTACCTCAACCCCACGCCACCGCGGCCGAACCTGGACAACAAGCTGTGGGCCCTGCAGCCAGGGGTTTCCAGCACCGAAGCCCACGACCACGCGCTGGCCCTGCTGCGCTGCGCCGCAGCCACCGCCCACGAAACCGCCATTCACCAAGACGGCATGACCCGTGAGATCACGCTGGCGTTGATGCACATGGTGAACATGGCCAGGGCCCTGCTGGAGCACAAACAGGCGGTTCAATCAGAAGGGAAATAAGGGAGAAACGTGACAGCCGGTTAACGGCAATGGCCCCGATTGCCGGGACCGAGGGAGTACATCGGTAAAATATTTTGCCGAATTAAACAAATATCATTTGACTGGCAAATGATAACGATTATTATTGCACTCAGCAGGTCGCGAGACCCGCTGGATAACCTGGAGCCCTTAGGTCGGACTCTCAGATTATCTCCTCATCAGGCTAATCACGGTTTTTGACCCGGCTTTTTGCCGGGTCTTTTTTTTGGCTCTTCAGGCTAATGAAGAAGGGTTACCGCTTGAATGGCCGCGATGATAGCAAAGGTGTATCAATTGGTGAATGGTTGTTACAGCGTTTTGCGCAAACAGCACTTGAGAATCAATCTCGTTAAGATTAAGCTGGCTGCGCATCAAGGAAGATGCCCCCACCCCTACCCTTGAGCAAGGAGCAATCCATGACCCGCCTGCTGCTGCCCCTTGAACACGCCCCGCATACTGCTGCAGCACTTGATGATGACGCCCTGCTGCATGCCCTCAAACGCCTGCCGCGCCGGGTGCAGCAAGTGTTTCTGCTCAACCGCCTCGATCAACTGGATTTTGCCGCTATCGCTGCCCGGCTCGATTTGCCCTTGCTCAGTATCGAGCGGCATATGAACCAAGTGTTGCAGGCCGCTCGCCCGCACGGCGATGGCTTGGCCGGTGTCGCCGGGCAATGGTATGTGCGCTTGCAAAGCCCGCAGGTGACCGCGTGCGAGCGGATTGATTTTCGCCGCTGGCTAGATGCAGCGCCCGAGCATCTTGAGGCGTTTCACCAGACCGAGCTGCGCTGGCGCAGCCTGCTCGGCCCAGCGCGGCAGTTAGGCCACGATGGCGGGTACCGGCAAGGCCGGGCGGCGTTGTCGTTGGGAGGCTGTTCGATTGCCATTGGGCTGGGCGTCGCAGCCCTGTTCGCCTTGGGTTTCTGGGCCTGATTTGTGTATCGATGAGACCGCTATCGCTGGGCAAGCCCGCTCCCACGTGCTGTTTCATTGAACACTGACAGCGTGGGAGCGGGCTTGCCCCGCGATAGCGACCTCACAGACACCACGCAACACTTTACCCGCACAACATTCGAACCAAGCGCCCCACCGAGGGGTGTACAGTAGCGTCACAACAAAAGCCACAGGAGTCTGGCAATGACCGTGACGCTGTCCCCCCTGCAGATCGACTGCGATTTCGATTCCGGCAACATTCAGGTGAAGGACGCCAGCGACCCCAGTCGGGTACACCTGGCCATCCGCCCTGACAGTCACAGCGACCACTTCCAGTGGTTCCACTTCAAGGTCGACGGCTTGACCCCGGGCCACACCCACCTCTTCAGCCTCGACAACGCCAGCCAGTCTTCCTACAAGAATGCCTGGGATGGCTATCAGGCAGTCGCCTCCTATGATCAGAAAAGCTGGTTCCGCGTGGCCAGCCAGTTCGATGGCCAGGCCCTGCTATTCGAATTGCAGGCTGAGCAGCCGCAGGCCTGGTTCGCCTACTTCGAACCTTATCCGCGCGCCCGCCACAATCAACTGATCGAACGTGCTCGCCAGCTCCCTGGCGTCGAGCTGTTGGCCAGCGGACGCAGCGTGCAGGGCCGCGATATCCCGCTGCTGCGCGCAGGCGATGGCGCGGCGGGCAAACGCAAGCTGTGGCTGATCGCCCAGCAGCACCCCGGCGAGCACATGGCCGAGTGGTTCATGGAGGGCGTGATCGATCGCCTTGAAGCCAACGATTCGAGCATCCAGGCGTTGCTCGCTGAGGCCGACCTGTACCTGATCCCTAACATGAACCCTGACGGCGCTTTCCTCGGCCACCTGCGTACCAACTTCAAGGGCAAGGATCTGAACCGCGCCTGGCAGGACGCCAGTGTCGAGCTCAGCCCCGAGGTGTTCTTCGCCCAATCGCAGATGAAGCTGTATGGCGTCGATGCCTTCATCGATGTACATGGCGATGAAGAAATCCCCCATGTGTTTACCGCAGCCTGTGAAGGTAACCCTGGGTACACGGCGCGGATCGAGAAGCTCGAGGAGCAGTTCCGCAGCACCCTGTGCAGCGTCACCAAGGATTTTCAGACCAAGCATGGCTACACCCGCGACCAGCCGGGTCAGGCCAATATGACCTTGGCCTGTAACGCGGTAGGCCAGATGTATGACTGCCTGTCGCTAACCCTGGAAATGCCGTTCAAGGACCATGACGATGCGCCCAATGCGCGTACCGGGTGGTCGGGTGAGCGTTCCAAGGCGTTGGCTGCGGCGGTGCTGCAAACCCTGGGGAAAATGGTCAGGGATTTGCGCTGACTGTACCGTCCTCATCGCGGGACAAGCCCGCTCCCAGGCATCTTTGCATGCGAAATGCACGTGGGAGCGGAGCACGCCCAGCCACCTCAGAACTGCACATCAAGGATCACACTGTCGGTGTAACTGGCCGCTGGCGGGGTTGCCTGGTCGGTGTACACCTTGGCGTTGTAGTTGAACACCTGGCTCCCCGTGCCAG
This sequence comes from Pseudomonas sp. BT-42-2, assembly GCF_025847435.2. NCBI lineage: Bacteria > Pseudomonadati > Pseudomonadota > Gammaproteobacteria > Pseudomonadales > Pseudomonadaceae > Pseudomonas > Pseudomonas sp. BT-42-2. The sequence goes on along the minus strand of NZ_JAOYTM010000003.1, from coordinate 41,007 downwards.
TCCCCGCGCCGGGGTTCACATCCGCATCGCTACTGGCCCGCCGCGCACTGCTCAAGCTCCCCCAGCGGACACTGCCGGCACTCTTGAAGATGTCATAAGCCAGATAGTTGTTGGCCGCCGACTTCATCCGCCGCCGTCCATTGAGCACATTCTGCCCATCATCGAGCCCAACGGAGTAGTTGCTGCCTTTGGTGCAGGCAATATTGATGCTCTGGTTGACCGTACCAAACCCTGCCACCACCGGCGCGCTGGCAAAGCTGATATTAGGCGTGGTGATCTGGCAATCGTTGCTCACCGTCAGGCTGACGGTCAGCGTCTGCACGCCACTGCCGATGTCGCGCCCCAGGCAGATAGCGCCAATGCCAATGCCTGAGCAGTAGTTCCAGCTCCAGGCGATGTTCAGGGTTTCCTGATACAGCCCGGCGGCCACGTTGGCGCCAACCACCGTTCGAAAATACAGCGGCACCGACTTGGGCGTGGTGCCACTGAGCAGCCCCAACGCATCGATGATGCCCGCCGGGGCGAAATCGAACTGGGTACCGCGGGCGATTGGAAACGAGGTGGTGTTGTTGGCATAGATGGTATACGGGATCACATCGCCAGTAGGGCCCACCAGGCCGCTGCGACTGGAGGTAATGGTGGCGTAGAAGTGGTCGTTGCTGGTCAGCAGCGACAACAGCGAGCCGGTGCATTGCAGGCCGGCGTTGGTGCTGCTGGCCGTCTGCACCGTGCTGCGCACCAGGGTGGAATTGATGGTGCCAAAGGCGGCCGGCGCGGTCGCCACCGACGAGCACAAGGCCCAGGCCGGAGCGGCTGGCAGCAGCACGGCGCACAGCAGCGCGCTACGGCTGAAGGGGATCATTGGCACACCAGCGGGCCGATCAATGGAATGGGGCCCTGCCCTTCGGGCAGAGCGAATTCAACCTGGCACTGGCCGCCCTCCGCCACGTCGACCTGCAAGCGGTTGTGCGCCGAGAGGTTCTCCAGGTAGACCAAGCCATCCCAGCCCACCACCGCCTGGGCGCCGCTGTGTGCGTCGGTCACGCGGCTGCCAAGCTTGAGCACCTGCTGCTTGGCGTCGACCAGCACGATGCTCGCCGCCAGCACCTGCTTGAGCGGGAACTCCAGCAGATAGCCGCTGCCACGCCGCACCGCCACGCGCTGCTCGACCTGTGGCGCGAGGATGTCGGCGGGCAGCTCCATAGGGTCGATCTCGTACTTGCCGCGGTAATAACCGCTGCTGTACGGCACCAGCAAATGGCCTTTGCTATCGGTGCGTCCAATCACCTGGTTTTCATAGCGCACCGGCACGTCGGCATAACCGCTGGTGCTGACCACGACGAAGGCATCGTCGATGCGATTGGCGGCAAACACCCCGGCATCCATCCACACCAGCGAGCCACTGGCGTCGGCCCAGCGGGTCATCGAACCACTGCTGCCATAGGCCCCGGCCTGCAGTTGTACCGACTGCAAACGCCAGGTGACGTCGGCCTGGCGATAGGCCTCGCGGTCACCGTCGGCATAGCCCAGGTTAAAACCAACACCGCCTTCTACTGGCACGGCGCGGCTGTAGTTGACCCGCTGCAAGCGTTCGCCGTCCGTGCTGCGCTCCATGCTCAGGGCCAGGGTGCCGCGCAGGTCGAACGGAATCACCCACTGCGCCTGCACTGCCCACTGGCTGTCACCGACTTCGCGGTTGGCCGACAGGTACAGGCTGCTGTTGCCCCACAGCGGCTTGCTCCAACTGAGGTTGATCAGGCGGGTGCGTGAGCCGTCGCCGGCGCGCACGTCGAAGTAGCCCGCACCAAGGCTGCCATAGCTGTCCAGGTTCAGGCTCAGGGTGACCTGCTCGCTACGTTGCGACAGGCGCATGTAGGGGGTGTCGACCCGCGACAGGTCGGCATACTCGCCATGGCGTTGCAGGCGCTGGTAATTGAAGCCCAGCCGCTGGCTGTTGTACTGATAGCCCAGAGCGACCTGCTGGCCCTGCTCGCCTTCGAAACGGCTTTGCGCCACCGCGGCATTGAGCACGCCAAAGGTGCCCAGGCGCATGTTGCCGCCCAGGCCACCGAGCATCAGCGACTCGGCGCTTTCAAGGTGGCTTTCGAAGGTGAAATTATCGCTCAGGCCATGGCGCAGGCTGGCCGAGGCGACGCCTGGGCCGTAGCTGAAATCGCGCAGCGCATAGTCGCGACGCAGGCTACCGGCGGCCAGGGAGAAATCGCTCAAGCCCTTGGCCAGCAAACTGCTGGTGACGTAGAACGGCAAGGTGGTCGAAACCTGTCGGCCCAAGGCATCGGTGGTGACCACCACTGCCTCGCCGGCACCATTGATGAAGGGCACATTGGTCAGGGTGTACGGCCCAGGCTGCAGCTCGGTGGTGCTGGTCTTGTAGCCGTTGATGAACAGGTCCAGCGAGGTCGGCACCGCCGCTTCACCGGCAAAGGCCGGCAAGGGATAGGTGACCAGGTCGGGACGCGCGCCAAAGTCGCGCGACAGCTGCACACCGCCGACCCGCACCGAGCTGGTCCAGGGCAAGGCGCCGGTGATCACATCCCCGGCTTCGAATGTCAGCAGGCGCTGTTCATCGGTGTAGCGCCAGGTAGTGTCATAGCGCAAAAAGCCCTGGCGGCTATCGTCCTCAGGCGCCCCATTGAATGACTGACGCCACTGCCCGGTCGTGGCGAAGGTGCCCCAGCTGTCGAACAGGCGCAGCTCGTTCCAGGCCGCCAGGTAGGTGCCGCCTTCATCGGTGTCGTTCAGGTACAGGTCGTAGTTGAACAGTGCGCCGAAGCTGCTGCGCGCATCGCTGGCCGGGTACAGGTTGCGAGCGCCGACCTGCTGCCCTGGCAACCAGGCGGCGGGTACCTGCAGCAACAGCCGTTGGTTCTGGCTGTCGTAGTCGCTGTGCAGCGCCGCAACGCTATCCAGCGCGATTTCGCCCTGCGGTGTACCCGGCAGGCTGATGCCCGCGGCACTGAGCGCCGCACTGTCGATGAACAAACGCCCGGCACGCTGTTGCACGGGCACCAACTCAGCCTTGGGCATCTGGTTCACCAACAGGTCGAGGTACAGCGTGGCGTCGGCAATGGCGGCGGTTTCGCTGGGCGGCGGCGGCAGCTCGTTGGCCACGCCAAGGCCAGACCCCATCAGCAACAGGCCTAAGCACACGCGGCATGTCGCCTGCGACACGCATTTCACACACGGCTTCCAGCCATTGTCGGGTCCTCCATGGCCCCTGACGTCGTTTCACGATTGCTTCAACGGCCCTGGCTGATCGCCTGGGCCGCATCCTGTCCATTGACCCGGCCCTTGAGCACACTGGCGGCACTCGGCGCGCTCGGTGCCGGCCAGCGCATGCTGGCGCCGGGCAACACATAGCCGAGCAGGCCTTCGACCACAGGTGTATCCCGGCCGCCCTGCTGCAATACCACATCAGTCAGGCGCGCATGCACCGGGCCTGTGTTGCGCAGCTCAAGGTAGGGCTTGCCTTGCACGCTGACCGGGCGCCAGCTCAGTTGCGGCTTGCCGACGCCCTCGGCGCTGCGCTTGCCTTCAGGGTCGGGCTTGCCCCACAAGCCTTCGCCGTAGACGAACAGCGGCACCGAATAGCGCATTTGCAGGCGGATCGCCGCCAGGGTGCCTTCGCTAGGCGCATCGGCCGGCAGCGGCGAGGGGATTTCATCGATGATGATCCGGTAGGCCTGCTCCTGGCCGGCCGGTGAAGTGCCGGTACGGGTCAGGCGGATCAGCTGTTTTTGCCCTGGCGCGATATTGGCCACCGGCGGGCTGCCGATGATCTCGCGCTGGGCCTGGAACTGCTCCTGGTACTCGCCCTGGCGCCAGGCGAAGACCCGCACCTGCAAGCTGGCCGGCGCCGTGCCGCGGTTTTCCAGCCACAGTGCGCCGGCCTTCTGGTCAGCTTCGAGCACCGGGTCGATCGGCCAGATCAGCACCGAGGTGGCGGCCCCTGCTGGCACACTGGCCAGCAGCAGCAAACCGATCAATGTTCGCGCCCATTTTGCGCCTGCCCCCATGCTGCTCTCCTTCGCTGGTTGTGATTGATCCGGGCCTCACCAGGTCACCGTCACCTGCAACACATCGGTGTAGGTCCCGGCGGGCAGCGTGCCGCTCAACTGGGTGCGCCCGTACACCGGCAGCTTGATTGCCGTCGGGTCGCTGTAGCTCACGCTCACGCTTTGGCCAATCGCCAGGGCCTGGCTCAGGGCAGCGTCGCGATAGAGCTGGTAGGCGAGCAACTGGCTGCCGCCATTGCGTTTGAGGTTGCGGCTGCCGCTGGCGCTGTTCTGGCCGCCATCCAGGCTCATGCTCAGGGCCACCCCCGGGGTGCACTGGAAGGTCACAGTGGTGCCACCCAACGAGGTGCTCAGGGTGGCCGTGGACAGCGCCGATTGGCTGCCGAAATTCAGCACGCCATAGTTGCTCACCCCGCCCACCACCAGGCAGCCGGCGACAATCTGCGCGCTGACCTGGAAGGTGCTGCTGGTCACCGCCCCCAGCGGCAAGGCCAACAGCAGGCCGAGGGCGCCGACGCCACTGCGCAGCCAGGCGCTCATGGCTCAGAACGTCAGCTCGACTGCCACCGTGTCGGTATAGGTGCCTGCCGGCAGCCCGGCCTTGCCACGCGCCTGGCCATACAGGTTGACGGTCTGCGCCACGCCCGTGCTGGTCGGCAAGGTGATGGTGCCGTCGATGGCCAGCACCTGGGTGTGGCCGGCATCGGTGTAGAAGTCGTAGGGCACGAAGTTGCCGCTGCCATCGGCCAGGGCGCGAGTGCCACCGGTCGACTGGCCGTCATGAGCGCCAGCGCGCACGCGGATCGAAGGCACCGTGCCATTGGAGCAGAGAATGCTCATGGCGCCACCGCCCGGGCCGAGAACCTGGGCATTGGCAGTACCGAACAAGGCGTCCTGGGTACCGAAGTTGAGGCTACCGAAGTTCAGCCCCGAGGTGCCGGCGCTGCCGTTGACCTGGCAGGCGGCGGTCAGGGTCAGGGTCGAGTTGATCGTGCCGGTGACAGTCGCGGCCTGGGCCTGGGACGCCAAGGCCAGACCGAGGCCAGCGAGGATGAAGCAAGTGACATGAGTACGCATCGGAATCTCCTTGGGTGTTACCAGTCCAGGGTCACGCTGAGGGTGTCGCGGTACAGGCCTGCGGGCAGTGCGCGCGGTTGCGCGACCACCACGCCGTAGATCGGGATGGGGATCTGTCGGGTGCTGCTGATGGTGAAGGTGCGCGCCTGGCCGACCCCATAACGGTTATTGCCATTGGGGTCGACGGCCAGTTGATAGGGGATCAGTTCGCGACCATTACTCAAGCGGCGCACGCCATCGCCGCCATTCTGGCCGCCATTGATACGCACGCTGAAAGCGCGCACCGACGGCGTGCAACTGATCTGCAACCCGCCCTCACCGCCCGCCTCGTCGACCCGGCCTTGCAGGGGCTGGTCCCAGCTTGGCCCGCGGGCGCCGAAATCCATCACACCGGGGTTACCCAAGGTGGCCGGTTGCTGCGGGTCGCTGCTGATCTGGCAGGCCGCACTGATCACCAGGCGCGCCTCGATAAACCCGGTGGTGGTGCCGTGCACCACTGCGCTGGGCAGCAGCAGCGGGCCGAGGGTCAGCAGCAAGAACGAGGTGCGGTTCATCGGGCGGCGTCCTTGTCCATGGCCAGATCCCTACCAGGTGAGCGTGACTTTGAGCAGGTCGGCGTACAGGCCTGGGCGTGGTACCCAGGCCAGTCGGTCGATCCGCGCGTAGAGCGGAAGTTGCGCCGAACCGCTGTCCGGCACCCGCGCCGCGTGCGCCACACCGACGCTCAGCGGTTGGCGCCAGGCGGCATCGCGGTAAAGGCGGTAAGGAATGGGCTTGGCCTGGCGGTCGTCGCTGGCCAGGAAACGCAGCTCGCCAACGCCGCCATGCTGGCCGCCGTCGACGCGGATCTGATAAGGCGTATCAGGGTTGCACTCCAGCCGCGGTGGGCGCTGGCTGAGCAGCACGCCGGACAATGGCGCGCCCGGCCCGTCCAGCCGCGCAACCGCGCCCAGGTCGATGCGACCCAGCGCTTGGGCGCCAGCTTCGCGCTGCTGGTTGACCAGCATGCAGCCGCGCTGCACCTGGACCCGCACTTCGAGCAAAAAGTCCGCCGCCAGGGTGCTCGCGCTTAACAGCAGGCCCGACAACACGGCCAGAAAGCGTCTCGTCACCTCGATATTCCTGTCTGTAGGTACTGAGCTTGAGGGTAGCAGCCAGGGGAGATAGCGCCGGGCTTGGCGACCCCTTCCTTGGCATTAATAACAAGGGCTTAGCGCAGGTTTGGACGGGGCTGGCGGCCTCATCGCGGGCGAGGCTACGCATACCGGGGCGCGATCTATCATTGTGAAAGAATTTTCTGACACAGCGGCAGAACCCCTGAACTTATCAGCCCTCAAATGGCCATATGCCGGCAAAGCAGACGACATTCTGATACCGTGCATGTGAAACATCCTGTGTCATGCGCATTCCGCCATGCGCGGACGGAACCGACAGGAGAACCTCTTTTGACTACTGCCCAGAACGCGCTCGACCAAGCGGTCGAACGCTGTGCCCAGGAACCGATCCAGGTCCCCGGCAGCATTCAGCCGCAGGGCTTTCTGCTGGTGCTGGACGAGCACGACCTGCGCATCCTCCAGGCCAGCGAAAACGCCGAGCGCTGGCTAGGCTTGCCAGCCCGCGAGTTGATCGGCTGCGCCTTCCCCGACCTGATCAATGAAGGCTTCGACCTGCGCGCGCACCTTCAGTACCTGCCTGATGACGAAGTGTTTCCCTTCCATATTGGCGACGTGCAACTGCGCCAAGGTCCCGGCGGCGAGCGCCTGCGGGTGCTGGTGCATCGCCATGACCAGGTGCTGATCAGCGAATTCGAACCGATTCGCTCAAGCCCCGGGCCGACCGGCCATGGCGACTATTACCCGCTGGTGCGTGCGTTCGTCAGTAGCGTGCACCAGGCAGGCTCGATCGAAGAGCTGCTGCAGCAGTCGGTGGTGCAGCTCAAGCGCATCACCGGTTTCGGCCGAGTCAAAGCCTACCGCTTCGATGCCGAAGGTAATGGCCAGGTGCTGGCCGAGGTGGCGGACCCTGGCTACCCAAGCTACCTGGGCTTGTGCTTCCCAGCCTCCGACATTCCGCGCCAGGCCCGCGAGCTGTACCGGGTCAATCGCATCCGGGTGATCGAAGACGCCAATTACCAGGCCTCGGTGCTTGTCCCAAGCAACAACCCGCGCACCGGCAAACCACTGGACATGAGTTTTGCCGCGCTGCGCAGCGTCTCTCCGGTGCACCTGCAATACATGCGCAACATGGGCACCCTGGCCTCGATGTCGCTGTCGATCGTGGTCGATGGCCAGCTGTGGGGCTTGGTCTCGTGCCACCATGAACAGCCGCACCGGGTCGACTTGCCGACCCGTACCGCCTGTGAGTTGCTCGGCAGCGTGCTGTCGCTGCAGATCGAGTCACGCGAGGCGCATACCAGCACCAGGACCCTGCTCGACATGCGCCAGCGCATCGTGCGCATGCTCGCCTCGATGGCCGACCATGACAACGTCAGCCAAGGCCTGCGTGCGCTGCCCGATGTGCTGCTGGACTTCGCTGGCGCCAGCGGCGCCGCGATCATCTCCGCCGAACGCTGCGACCTGATCGGCATCACGCCGCCAGAGGCCCAGGTCAACGCCCTGGTGCACTGGCTGGGCGGGCGTGGCGAGGTGTTCCACACCGACAACATTCGCCGCGATATCGACGAGCTGCCGGAACTGGCCGAACACGCTGGCGGCCTGCTGGCGGTGTCAATCTCGCAGATCCACTCCAATTACCTGGTGTGGTTCCGCCCCGAGCAGATCCGCACCGTGACCTGGGCCGGGCGCCCGGAAAAACACATCAGCGCGCAAGGCTCGCTCGACCCGCGCAACAGCTTCGAGCGCTGGCAAGAGCAGCTCAGCGGTTTCTGCCAGGCCTGGGATCCACTGGTCATCGAAGGCGCTCAGGAACTGCGCGGCGCGGTGTTCGGCATCGTCCTGCGCAAGGCTGAGGAGCTGGCGCAATTGGCCGGCGAGCTGAAGCGTTCGAACAAGGAGCTTGAAGCCTTCTCCTATAGCGTGTCACACGACCTGCGGGCGCCGCTGCGGCATATCGCCGGCTACACCGAGCTGCTCGGCGAGATCGAAGGCGCCGGGCTGAGCGAACGCGGCCGGCGTTTTTTGCAGCACATCGAGGAAGCCGCGCACTTTGCCGGCACCCTGGTCGACAACCTGCTCAACTTCTCGCAGATGGGCCGCTCGGCGCTGCGCCTGTCGGACGTCGACCTCAATACCCTGGTGGAGGCGATCCGCAGCGAAATGGCCCCCGACTATGCCGGTCGCGAGATCGTCTGGGAGGTCGAGCAATTACCCAGGGTGATCGGCGACCCAGCTTTCATCAACATGGCCCTGCACAACCTGATCGCCAACGCCATCAAGTACACCCGGGGCCGCCAGCCTGCGCGGATCAGCATCGGCGCCCGGCAACTGGAAAACGAAACCGAGATTTTCATCCGCGACAACGGCGTGGGCTTTGACATGGCCTATGCCGGCAAGCTGTTCGGCGTGTTCCAGCGCCTGCACCGCATGGAAGATTTCGAAGGCACCGGGATTGGCCTGGCCAGTGTCCGGCGGATCATCGAACGGCACGATGGCCGAGTTTGGGCCGATGGCCAGATCGACCAGGGCGCCAGCTTCCATTTCACGCTCCCGCGTAATTCAATCAATACCTGAGGCAACCGTACGATCATGCTCAAGCCCATCCTTTTGGTCGAAGACAACCCTAGGGACCTGGAGTTGACCCTCCTTGCGCTGGAGCGCAGCCAACTGGCCAACGAAGTCATCGTCTTGCGCGATGGCGCCGATGCCCTTGATTACCTGTTACGCCGTAACGCCTACGCCGATCGCGACGATGGCAACCCGGCGGTGTTGTTGCTGGACCTGAAACTGCCCAAGGTCGATGGCCTGGAAGTGCTCAAGGAAGTACGCGCGACCGCCGAGCTGCGCAGTATCCCGACGGTGATGCTGACCTCCTCACGCGAGGAGCCAGACCTGCTACGCGCCTACGAACTGGGGGTAAACGCCTACGTGGTCAAGCCGGTCGAATTCAAGGAGTTCGTCGCCGCCATCTCTGATCTTGGGGTGTTCTGGGCGGTGCTCAACGAGCCGCCACCTGGCTCGTTGCGCCTGAACCGGCGCGGCAGCAATTGAGCCTGGCGCCGATGCTGCCCAGCCCGCTGAAACTGCTGATGGTAGAAGACAGCTCGATGGACGCCGAGCTGAGCTTGCTGCGTCTGGAGCGCAGCGGCCTGCAGATTCAGTCGCAGTTGGTGTTTGACCATGTCGGCGTCGAGCACGCGCTGCGTGAAGCCAGCTTCGACCTGATCCTGTGTGACTGCGTGCTGCCCGGCTCCTCCGGCACCGAGGTGCTGGCGATTGCCCAGCGCCTGGCACCGGATGTGCCGTTCATCTTCCTGTCGGGCATTTACGGCGAAGAGCACGCGGTGGAGATGATCCGCCTCGGCGCCACCGACTACGTTCTGAAAAAGAACCTGCCGCTGCTGCCCAAAGCTGTGCGCCGGGCACTCACCGAAGTGCAAGAGCGCCAGCGTCGGCGCCGCGCCGAAGAGGCCTTGGCCGATGTCGAGGCGCGCGCACGGATTGCCATCGATGCCGCCGGCATGGGCACCTGGGACTTTCGCCCCGAAGACGGCCTGCTGCTGTGGGACGACCGCTGCAAGACCCTGTTTGGCCTGCCCACCGATACCGAGATGAGCCTGGATGTGTTCTACGCGGGCATCTATCCCGATGACCGGGAAATGGTTCGCAACGCGGTCGAGCAAGCCATGCTGCCCACCAGCGATGGCCGCTACCGGGTTGAGTTTCGTATCGCCCAGGCCAACGGCCTGGAGCCACGCTGGTTGCTCAGCAGCGGCCAGTGTCAGTTTGTCGAAGAGCGCTGCGTGCGGTTCTCCGGCGTGCTGCAGGACATCCAGCAACAGCGCCAGGCCACCCAGGCGCTGAAACAGCTCAACGAGATGCTCGGTGAGCGCGTCGAGCGACGCACCCGCGAACGCGACCGCGCCTGGGAGTTGTCCCAGGATTTGCTCGCGGTGCTGAACAAAGACCTCACCCCCGTGGCGCTCAACCCTGCCTGGGAAGCCAGCCTGGGCATCTCGCGCGAGCGCCTGAGCCAGACCTCGCTGCTGCACCTGTTGCCCGAGCAGGATCAGGAGTCGTTTCTTGCCGAACTGGCGGCCCTGGCCCATGGCCGCACCAGTGCGCGCTTCGTGGGCCGCATCCAGCATGCCAGTGGTCAGCAGCGTTGGTTGTCGTGGGTAGTGGTGCCGGAAGACACCCTGCTCTACGTAGTGGCGCGCGACATTACCAGCGAGCGTGAATCGTCCCTGGGCCTGGCCGAGGCCAACGCCCGCCTGCGTGAGCAGATCGATGAGCGCGAACGAATCGAAGCGGCGCTGCAACAGATGCAGCGCCTGGAAGCGGTTGGCCAGCTCACCGCAGGCGTGGCGCACGATTTCAATAACCTGCTGACGGTGATCCTCACCGGCGCCAGCTTCCTTGAACGCGACCTGGACAAGGCAAACTACGAGAAGGCCCGCAGCCGTCTGCAACACATCCGCGAAGCGGGCGAGCGCGGCGCCAAGCTGACCTCGCAATTGCTGGCGTTCTCCCGCCGCCAGCGCCTGGAGCCGGTGCCGCTGAACCTCAACCAGACCTTGGCCGGCCTTGAGGAGCTGCTGCGCCGCACCCTGGGTGGCAACATTTCGGTGCGCCTGGACCTGGACGACAGCCTCTGGCAAGCGCTGACCGATCCGACCCAAACCGAAATGATCATCCTCAACCTGGCGATCAACGCCCGCGACGCCATGCCCGACGGCGGCCAATTGACCCTGACCACGCGCAACACCCAGGTGCTGGCCCGCCCGCAGCGACCGGAGGACCCCGAGCCTGGCGAGTACGTTTCGCTGTCGATCCGCGACACCGGCTGTGGCATGAGCGAGGACGTGGTGGGCAAGGTATTCGAACCGTTCTTCACCACCAAGGACATCGGCAAGGGTTCAGGGCTGGGCCTGGCCCAGGTGTTCGGCTTTGCCAAACAATCCGGTGGCGGTGTGCGCATCGATACCGCACCGGGGCATGGCACGCTGGTGTCGGTCTACCTGCCGGCGGTCAAGCAGCCGTACGTGCTTGAAGCGGCAGTGGTCAATCAAGCGCAGCCGCTGGCGGCCGAGGGGCGCGATCGCACCGTGTTGCTGGTCGACGATGATCACCTGGTACGCGACATGATTGGCGATGTGTTGCGCCTGCACGGCTATCAGGTGCGCCAGGCGCATAGCGGCGAGCAGGCCTTGGTGCTGCTCGATGAGCACATCGACCTGCTGCTGACCGACTTCGCCATGCCCGAATTCAATGGCGCGCAGTTGGCCTTGGCAGCGCGCACGCGTTTTCCCAAGCTGCCGGTGGTGATCCTGACCGGCTATGCCGAGCTGCAGGGCCTGGAGTTGGCCGATAGCCTGGTGATCCAGAAACCGGTGCAGGCGCAAGTACTGGCGCAGGCATTGAACGATCTGTTGGGAGCGGTCTGAGCAGGAAGCTCGGCCGTTTTTCAAACGAAGAAAGCGGGAGAGTGTTGGAGGGTAAAGCGAGTAGGAAAATGGCAGGGGCGGCTGGATTCGAACCAACGCATGGCAGGATCAAAACCTGCTGCCTTACCGCTTGGCGACGCCCCTGTATCGGATGCGACGAGTGCTGGGCACTGTCGTTCTGACAACTCCCCTTGGATGACAACATGGGTTGCTGTCGGGGAATGCGCGGCACTTTAACAACAAACGTTCGATGTGGGAAGTTTTTTTTAAAAAAAATTGCCGGAAAACAGCAGGTTAGTCATTGGCGAGCTGTGTGAGCCTCATCCGAGGCAAGCGCGCTCCCACGGGTAGCGCGGTGATCGTGCAGGCACCTCTCGACCATCCGTCGTAATTTCCCAACGCTGCCTCAACACAATCGCCTCGCCCCCTTCCAATCAGATAAGCCATATCAGCGCATCACAAGGAGGGCGCCATGCCAGTTTCCCATGACCTGTACCAGGACCTGCATTACCCGCGCGAGATCGTCCAGCAACGCCGCCAGCAAGACCCGAAGCTCGATCGCCTGCTCGACGAGTACATCGACATCGACAATCAGGTGCTGGCCGCAGAAGCGATCTCGGCGGGCATCGCCAACGATGACGATCTGCATCGCCTCAAGGAGCGCCGCCTGGCGGTCAAGTACATGATCGAACGGCAACTCGAACGCAAAAGCTGAGTCGCGAGACGGCTCGAGCATCGCCGGCGTGCGCGCATTCACAAAGCACCAAGCAAAGTGAGCTGACCAGCGACGTTGACCGGTATCCGCCCAGTATCGGAGCTATCGCATAAGGTGATCGTTGCCTGCCTGTTTATCTATTGGTCAAAATAGCCGCCCTCGCGCATGCTGCGCCCTGCCCTGTTCTTCGAGGAGCTTTCGCTTTGTCCGCCTGGATCCCTACGCCGCTGCGCCACCTGCACCAGCGCCTGCGCAGCGATGCGCGCGCCGACGGCGCGCTGCTGGCCAGCTTCGAGGATAAAGCCCGCGAACGTGGCTACACCCTGAGCGCCGGCCAGCGCCGGGTGATTGCCTGCATGGCCGAGCAGTTGGCATTGCTGGAGCAAGGCCAGGCACGCAGCCTGTACCTGTATGGCGCGGTTGGGCGGGGCAAAAGCTGGCTGCTCGATGGTTTTTTCCAGGCGCTTGCAGTAGAGGCCAAGCGTCGCCTGCATTTTCATGACTTCTTCGCTCGCCTGCACCAGGGCATGCATCGCCACCGGGCGCTGGACGATGCCTTGGGCGCGACCCTCGATGAGTTGATCGGCGAGTGTCGCGTGCTGTGCTTCGATGAGTTCCATGTGCATGACATTGGCGATGCCATGTTGCTGACCCGGCTGTTCACGGCGCTGTTCGAGCGGGGGATTTTTGTCCTCCTGACGTCCAACTATGCCCCTGAGGGGCTGCTGCCCAATCCGTTGTATCACGAGCGTTTTCTGCCGGTGATCCGCTTGATCAACGGCCGCATGCACGTGCTCGAAGTGGGCGGCGATACCGATTTTCGGAGCCTGCCCGCCAACCGCGCGCACCAGCGCTTTACCCAAGGCCACTACGTGTGGCCGGGTGATGCGCAGCAGTTGCAGGGGCTGCGGGTGCCCGCTACCGAACCGATCATGCTGGAGGTGAACCAGCGTCCGCTGCGCGCACTGGCCAGCGATGAGCGACAAGTGATGTTTGGCTTTGCCGATTTGTGCGAGCAGGCGACGGCGGTGATCGATTATCTGCACCTGGCTGGGCGTTATGAACGCTGGGTGATCGCAGGTCTGGATGACCTGGCCGAGTGCTCGCTGGCGGCGCAGCAGCGCTTCGTCAACCTGGTGGATGTGTTGTATGACCAGGACTGCGAGCTGGTGGTGATTGCGCGGCGGCCGCTGGCGGAAAGTCTGGGTGGGGCGATTGCTGATCTGATGCGTACGCGCAGTCGCTTGGGGCAGTTGCATCAGGTTGGGCCGGTAATGCGCTTGGACTGAACCGACGCTATCGCGGGGCAAGCCCGCTCCCACGATAGCCGCGATAGCATCAGTTCGCTTCTACGCCACCTGTGAACGCTGCACTATCGTGGGAGCGGGCTTGCCCCGCGATAGCGATATCAGCGCTGCCGCATCATCCAGCCCTGGGCAAATCCGCCAGCACCCCTTCAATCTCGCCAAGCACCGCCGGATCATCCAAGGTCGAAGGCGGCACATAATCCTGGCCATCGGCAATCTTGCGCAACACGGCCCGCAGGATCTTGCCCGAGCGAGTCTTGGGCAAACGCTTGACCAAGCGCACCTGGCTAAAACAGGCCAACGCGCCGATATGTTCGCGCACGCTGGCCACCAGGTCCTTCTGCAACTGCTGCTCGCCAATCCCTTCGCCATCCTTGAGCACCACCAGTGCCAACGGCACCTGCCCTTTGATCTCGTCATGCACGCCGATCACCGCGCATTCGGCCACTGCTCGATGGCGTGCCACCAAGTCCTCCATTTCGCCAGTCGACAGCCTGTGCCCGGAGACGTTAATCACATCGTCAGTGCGGCCCATGATGTAGACGAAGCCATCGTCATCCAGATACCCGCCGTCGCCGGTGTGGTAGTAGCCCGGATAGGTGTGCAGATAAGCCTGCAGATAGCGCTCATGATCACCCCACAGGGTCTGGCTGCAACCGGGTGGCAGCGGTAATGCAATCACGATCGCGCCTTGCTGGTTGGCCCCCAGCAATTGGCCGTCGTCATCCAGCACCTGCACGTGATAACCGGGCACGGCGCGATTACTCGACCCGGGCCGGGCGGCGCTGCCCTCAAGGCCGACACAAGGCGCGGTGACCGGCCAGCCGGTTTCGGTCTGCCACCAGTGATCGTGCACCGGCTTGCCGCTGACCCGCTCCAACCATTGATGTGTGCTGGAGTCGAGCTTCTCCCCTGCCAGGAACAACTGGCGCAACGAGCTCAAGTCATGCCGGGCGATCAGTTCGCCATCGGGGTCTTCCTTGCGAATCGCACGCATGGCAGTGGGCGCGCAGAACAGCGCATTGACCTGGTACTGCTCGACTACCCGCCAATACGCCGAGGCATCGGGGGTACGGATCGGCTTGCCTTCGTAGAACACCGTGGTGCAGCCGTTCATCAATGGCCCATAGACGATCAGCGAGTGGCCGACCACCCAGCCCACGTCGGAGATCCCCCACCAGACATCGCCGGCCTGCATGCCGTAGATATGGCGCATGGCAAAGCTCAGGGCCACCGCGTTGCCGCCGTTCTCGCGCACGATGCCCTTGGGTTTGCCGGTGGTACCGGAGGTGTACATGATGTACAGCGGATCGCCCGCATCCAGCTCGACCGGTGGCACGGGCTGGGCGTTGGCCAGCGCTTGATTCCAGTCGAGGTCTCGCCCGACTTGCAGTTCAGCACGTGCCTGCGGTCGCTGCAGCACCAGCACCTGCTTGGGCTGATGCGCGGCCAGCTGCAGCGCGCGGTCGACCAGCGGTTTGTATTCGATCACCCGCTCGAACTCCAGCCCGCATGAGGCGGTGAGCAGCAGCGCCGGCCGGGCATCGTCGATGCGCAGCGCCAGCTCGTTGGCGGCAAAGCCACCGAACACCACCGAATGCACCGCGCCAATCCGCGCACAGGCCAGCATGGCCATCGCCGCCTGGGGCACCATGGGCATGTAGATGATCACCCCATCGCCCTTGCGCACGCCCAACTCGCGCAACAGCCCGGCCAGGCGCGCCACTTCATCGCATAGCTGCTGGTAGCTGAAGCGCTGCTGCACGCCGGTCACTGGCGAGTCGTAGATCAGCGCGGTCTGCTCGCCGCGGCCCTGCTCGATCTGATGATCGAGCGCCAGGTAGCAGCTATTGAGGCGGCCATCGGCGAACCAGCGGTGGGTACCGTCGGGGTTGTCTTGCAGGGTCTGCAAAGGCTTGCGATACCAGGCCAAATGCTCGGCCTGCTCGGCCCAGAAGGCCACGGGATCGGCAATGGAACGGGCGTAGCTGTGCTGGTAAGTCATGTCGGTCGCAACCTAAATACTTGTTGTTATTGAAGGGCGAGCTTTCAGTATGGACCGCCAGCACGCGCCTGCCATGGGACGAAAGTCCATAACCGACCTGCAAATTCGCAGACCCGGCGCCACGCCCAGGGTGAATTTGCCGGTATCATGCCGGGCCCTGCCCCAGCACCCGTGCCACTGCCCCATGCATAGCCTCGACGACCTCAAAGCCGGCCGCCTGCGCGGCATCACCCGCCTCAACCTCAAGCAAGGCCTCGAGCACTTCCCCGAGGAAATCTTCGCGCTGGCCGAGAGCCTGGAAATACTCGATCTGAGCGGCAATGCCCTGAGCACGCTGCCCGAGGATCTGCATCGGCTGACCCGGCTCAAGGTGCTGTTCTGCTCCAACAACCGCTTCACCCACCTGCCCGTGGCACTGGGACGCTGCGCGAAGCTTGAGACCATTGGCTTTAGGAGCAATCAGCTCAGCGAGGTAAGCGGCGCCGCGCTGCCGCCCAGCGTGCGTGCGCTGATCCTCACGGACAACGCGCTTGAACGCTTGCCAGATAGCCTGGGCCAATGCCATCAGCTGCAAAAGCTGATGCTGACCGGCAATCGCCTGAGCGCCCTGCCGGCAAGCCTGGCTGATTGCCAACGGCTGGAGCTGTTGCGTATCGCCAGCAATCGTCTCACCAGCCTGCCCGACTGGCTGCTGCACATGCCGCGCCTGGCCTGGTTGGCCTATGCCGGTAACCCACTGCCGGAGGGCTTTGTCGCGCCCCCTGTGGATGCCCCGTGCCCGAGCATTGCCTGGCAAGACATCGAGCTTGGGGCTGAGCTCGGTCGCGGCGCTTCCGGCTTGATCCACCTGGCGCACTGGCGTGGCCAGGACGCGCCACTGGCGGTCAAACTGTACAAAGGGGCGATTACCAGCGACGGCTCGCCCCTGGCGGAAATGAGCGCCTGCATCGCTGCCGGTGATCACCCGCAACTGGTGCGCCTGGCCGGACGCATCGACGACCATCCGCAGCGGTTACCGGCCCTGGCAATGCAGTTGATCCCCGCCCATTGGCACAACCTCGCCGGGCCGCCGAGCCTGTCCAGCTGCACCCGCGACCAGTATCCGGACGCACGCCGTTTATCGCCCACGGCGCTGCGCCGCCTGGCCTCGGGCATCGCCTCGGTCTGCGCGCACCTGCACGCCCGTGGCCTGAGCCATGGCGACCTGTATGCCCACAACATCCTCTGCGATGACCACGGCCAGTGCCTGCTCGGCGACTTCGGCGCGGCCTCTTTCCACCCAACAGCCGAGGAGCCTGCCGCCGTCCTTTTGCAGCGTTTGGAAGTACGCGCCTTCGGCATTCTTCTGAGCGAACTGCTGGCGCACTGCGCGCAGCCCGATGAGCAGCTGCAGGCATTGGCCGAGCACTGCCAGCAGGCCGACGTCGCCCAGCGCCCAAGCTTCAGCGAACTGCTGGCGCTACTGGCGCATTGAGCGGCACTGCCCCAACCCGGTGCAAAGCCTCTAGAATACCCGCCACCTACCTCAACGAGCGCAGCCATGGACATCGATCAGGCCCGTACCTTCCTGGAAATCGTCCGTTGCGGCAGCCTGGTCGCTGCCGCCGAGCGCCTGTTCGTCTCGCAAACGGCGATCACCGCGCGGGTCCAGCGCCTGGAGCAGCAACTGGGCTGCCAACTGTTCGTGCGCAGCCGCAGCGGCGCCAGCTTGACCAGCGACGGCGAAGCGTTCGTCACCTACGCCAACCAGCTGGTCGAGACGTGGGAGGCGGCGCGCCGCGACCTGCCGCTGCCGCAGGGCTGCCAGCAAGTGCTGCATCTCGGTGGTGAGGTGAGCCTGGGTAATCCGATGCTGCTCGACTGGGTCAGCGCCCTGCACCGCGAGCTGCCGAGTCACGCGATTCGCAGCGAGGTCAGCGACGGCGAGTCGCTGTTGCGCAAAGTGGAGATGGGCCTGCTGGACGCTGCATTGGTCTATCAGCCGACCTACGGGCCGGGCTTGCAGGTCGAGCAGTTGATGGAAGAAAAGCTGATCCGCATCCGCCGCGTCGATCTGCCTGAGCCTTACATCTATATCGACTGGGGCGAAGCCTTTCGCCGCCAGCACGACGCCGCCCTGCCCGACTGTGCCCGCGCGGCACTGAGCTTCAACCTCGGCCCACTGGCCTTACAGTTCATTCTCGACCAGGGCGGCAGCGGCTATTTCCGCACCCGCGTGGTCCAGGCGTACCTGGACAGCGGCGTGTTCGAGCGGGTGCCGCAAGCGCCGGAGTTCACCTACCCGACCTTCCTCGTGTATGCCCGTAAACGAGACAGCGAGGCCTTGCAGCAGGCCTTCAGCGTGCTGCGCCGGCAAGTCGCCGCCGGCGCCAGCGATTGGTCACAGCGCTGGGACCCGATCATCTGATTTCAGCGCAGCGGCGTTGAGCAAGTGCCGCTTGAGTCCGGCGATCAGGTCGCTCTGGGTGATGACCCCGACCAGGCTGTCGCCATCGAGCACCGGCAGGCAGTGCAGGCCCTGCTCGCTGAGCAGCGGCAACAGCCGCTCCAGCGGGTGCTGGCTGCTGACGCTGACCACCCGCCGACTCATCACCTGTTCCATCAGCACCGGCTTGCGCCGCAGCACGCCGCGCCAGCTGAAACGCCCCCGAGCCATGGCCGGGCCTACCAGGTCGCTAAGGCTGACGATGCCCACCAGGCGGCCTTGATCAAGCACTGGCAGGGTCTTGAGGTGATGGCTGGCGAGCATCTTCCAGGCTTGCTCCAAGGTGGTGTGCTTGCTGGCGAATTGGATATCCCGCGACATCACCGAGGCGGCGGTGATCCCGCCCAGGCTGCGCTGCAAGGCATGTTGCTCGGTGGCGAGGATGATCCGCTCCAGCTCGTCGCGGGTGACGTCGACGAATTCGCCGATCTCTTCCAGGGCCTGGTCGAGGTCGGCGCTGTTGATACCGACGCGCTCGCTGGGCAATGGATCGTGGGTGTGATGCAGGTCTTTGCGCGGCAACGGGCCTTTGGGGTAGCGCACGCCGGTCAGGCGGTTGTAGAGCACCGCAACCGTGATCAGGATCAGCGCGTTGAGCATGATCGGCTCGAGCAGGTGATCGCCCAGCGCGACTAACCCTGAGTCGGCCAACACCGCACTGACCGCCACGCCACCACCGGGTGGATGCAGACAGCGCAGCAGGCACATCATCAGGATCGAGATGCCCAGGGCGGCGCCAGCGACCCACAGCTCGCTACCAAAACCATGGCGCATCGCCAGGCCCACTGCACCGGCCAGGGCGTAGCTGCCCAGCACCGGCCAGGGTTGCGCCAACGGTCCGGAGTGCACGGCGAACACCAGCACCGCAGTGGCGGCCAGGGGGCCGAGCAGGTGTAACGCGATGGAGGGGCCGTAGGCCAGGCTGCACAACCAACCGGCCAGGAACAGGCCAAGCAGTGCGCCGAGGCCGGCACGCAGCCATTCTTTGCGGGGGATATTCAGAGGCGCCGGCAACAGGCGCTGCAATCGACTTTCAGGACGCGAGGCAGACATCGGGCAGTTGATCGTGTTCCAGGGGTTGATGGGTTATGTCTTTTTTAAAAAGAAAGCCCAGCCGCAATTGGCCTGGGCCCTGTATTGCAGATGCAATCGCTAAGAGGCTCCGTCCGTGGAGATGGAAACTGGTAAGTTTCGTGGCAGAGATTGTGCCGGGCGCACCGTTTTGGGGCCAATTCAAAAAAATGCGCTTGAACTGCAATATTTTTGCAGGGTGGGACGTGGGCTGGCAGGGCCGGCCTCATCGCGGGGCAAGCCCGCTCCCACGAATGTGCGGATTGCTCGACGATGGCGTGGGCGCGGGCTTGGCCCGCGATGAGGCCCCAGCGAACGACGAAATTCAGCGCCCCTTGCGCGGCAGCTCGATGCTTACCCGCAACCCGCCCAGGGGGCTTTGCAGCAAGGCGATGCGCCCGCCCCAGGCCTCGACGATATCGCGCACGATGCCAAGGCCCAGGCCATGCCCATCGACCTGCTCGTCGAGCCGCGATCCGCGTTCAAGCACCTGCATGCGGTTCGCTTCGGGAATCCCCGGGCCGTCATCGTCGACCCACAGCTGATAGCCATCGCCCGTCTGGGCAATGCCAAGGCGCACTTCGCTGTCGGCCCATTTGCAGGCGTTGTCCAACAGATTACCGAGCAGCTCCAGCAAATCTTCGCGATCCCACGGTAGCAGTAACCCCGGTGCGACATCGCGCTCAAGCAACAGCCCCTCGCCATGGATCATGCCCAAGGTTGCCAGCAGCGCCGGCAGTTCTGCATCACAGTCGAACTGCGCGCCCGGCAGCGCATCGCCGGCCAGCCGGGCGCGGTTCAGTTCGCGGGTCAGGCGTTGCTGGATCTGTTCCAGCTGCTCACGCATCTGCGCCTGCACCTCGGGCAGCTCCTTGAGCCGTTCACTGGAGGCCAGGCTGATCAATACCGCCAGCGGCGTTTTCAGTGCGTGGCCGAGGTTGCCCAGGGCGTTGCGCGAGCGTCGCAGGCTGTCTTCAGTGTGCGCCAGCAAATGGTTGACCTGATCCACCAGCGGTTGCAACTCACTGGGCACCTCGGCATCGAGCTGTGAGCGCTGGCCTTGCTGCAACTGGGCGATCTGCTGGCGGGCGCGCTCCAGTGGGCGCAGCGAGCGGGTCACGGTGATGCGCTGCAACACCAGCACCAGCACCAGCGCCACTAGGCCCATGCCTAGACCAATCTGTTGCATCCGGCGAAAGCCATCGCGCACGGGTGAATAGTCTTGGGCGACGCTGATCGAGATGTCCTGACCCAGGCGCCGGTAATCGGCGCGAAATGCCAGCAGCTGCTGGCCTTCGGGCCCTAGCTCATGGCTGTCTTCCAGGCCGGGCTTGGACGGCTTGGGCATGTCCAGGTCCCACAGCGAACGTGAGCGCCAGGTGCCCTTGTCGAAGTCGATGCGAAAGTAGTAACCAGAGAAGGGCCGCTGGTAGGCGGCAGACACCCGCCGCTCGTCCAGCTGCAGGCCATTGGGGCCGCGCACCATGGCTACCAGCAGGTTCTCGCTTTCCTTGCGCAGGCCGGTTTCCAGGTAGCGTTGCAGGCCCACCTCGAACAGCCACAAAGTCAACTGGGCCAAGGCCAGGCCGACCACCACCAGCACCGCTATCAGGCCCAGGCTCAGGCGCGCCTGAATCGACTTCACTGGCTGCTTCCCGCGTAGACGTAGCCCTGGCCGCGACGGGTCTCGATCACGCTGCGCCCGAGTTTGCGCCGCAGGTGATTGACGTGCACTTCGAGCACGTTGGAATCGCGCTCGGTCTCGCCGTCATACAAGTGCTCGGCCAGGTGGCTCTTGGACAACACCTGCCCCGGATGCAGCATGAAGTAACGCAGCAGGCGAAACTCGGCGGCGGTCAGCTGGATGTCGACGCCTTCGCGGCTGACGCATTGCCGCCCCTCATCCAGATGCAGCCCGGCAGCTTCCAGTTTCGGCTGGTTGGCCAGGCCACGCGCACGGCGCAGCAAAGCCTGGATGCGCAGTTGCAGCTCTTCGGGGTGGAACGGTTTGCTCAAGTAATCGTCGGCCCCGGCTTTGAGCCCTTCGATGCGTTCGGCCCAGGAGCCGCGCGCGGTGAGGATCAATACCGGGGTGGCCAGGCCTGCCGCGCGCCATTGGGCCAACACCTGCAACCCCGGAAGCCCAGGCAAGCCCAGGTCGAGGATGATCAGGTCATAGGGTTCGCTTTGGCCCTGGTACACCGCATCACGGCCATCGGCCAGCCAGTCCACGGCATAGCCCTGGCGTTGCAGGCCCACCGTCAGTTCGTCCGCCAGGGGGACATTGTCCTCGACAAGCAGCAGGCGCATTCAGTCGTCTTCCTCGTCTTTGAGCAGCACGCCACTGCGGGCGTCCAGCTTGATCTCGCGCACTACGCCGGCAGGGGTCAGCAACTCGACTTCATACTCGTAACGGTTGTGCTTTTCTTCCAGCTCCGCTTCCAACAGCCGCGCCCCGGGGTAACGGCCCAGGGCGGACTCGAGCAGTTGCTCCAGCGGCAGGATGATGCCCTTTTGCCGCAGCTCAAGGGCTTCATCCTGGTCAAGGTCACGGGCCACGGCCAGCGAACAGACGGTCATCAGCGCAAGGGCGAGGTAGCGCGCCGTTCGCGGTACAGGGTTCATCAGTTATCCCGAGCGTCCTTGAGTACTTCACCGGTCTTGGCGTCCAGGTCCACGTCCCACTCGACGTTCTGCGCATCACGCAGCTCGACCTTATAGATGTAGCGGCCGTATTCGTCTTCGAGTTCCGAATCGGTGACGGTGGCGCCTGGGTGCTTGGCGACCGCCTTGGCCTTCAATTCGTCCAGCGACATGATGGTCTTGGCGTTGACCAGCTTGACCACTTCGTCAGGCTGGACGTCTTTGGCCAGGGCGACGTTGGCACCAAAGGCCAGGGCAGCGGCAGTGAACAGGGCAGTCAAAGTTTTCATGAGGGTCTCTCCGTCGAGATGTGTAATTTGTCTACGGGGTTAAGATTAACCACCGGTTCTTAACTCAACCTGAAAACAGCTGGCGCCATGATAGCGCAGCGCGTTAGCCGCCGGTTCCCTATAATGCCCCGCTTGTTAGCCGCGAGGTCGTGCATGAGCGCCATCCATATCAAGTTCCCTGCCCTGACCTTCAAAGCGGGCAAGCGTGCCTTGCAACAGATCCGCGAGCGGGGCCTGCGCGCCGCCGATGTGGGCGTGGTGCCTGGCGCTGCGGGCGGGCCAAAGCCGCTGGGGATCCAGGGGCTGGACCTGGCGTTGTTCGGTGAGTGGCTGCCTTCGGCGCCGCGCCAGCGGGCATTGATTGGCGCTTCGATCGGCTCCTGGCGCTTTGCAAGTGCCTGCCTCGATGACCCGGTTGCCGGCCTGCGCCGCCTGGGCGAGCTGTACACCGAGCAAGACTTCGCCAAGGGCGTGACGCCCGCCGAGATCAGCCGCAGTTGCCAGCGCATGCTCGATGACCTGTTGCAGGGCAACGATGGGCAGATCCTGGCCAATGCGCACTACCGGCTGAACATCATGGTGGTGAAAAGCCACGGCCTGCTGGCCGACGACCATCGCGCTCGGCTAGGGGTGGGCTTGTCTTCGGTGATTGCCAGCAACCTGCTTGGGCGCGCCCGCCTGGGCCGGCATTTCGAACGGATCATCCTGCATGACAGGCGTTCGCCACCGCCGCTGGATGAGCTGACCGACTTCCCCTCGCGCTACCTGCCGCTGGACCTGGCCAACCTGCGCCACGCCCTGCTCGCCTCGGGTTCGATCCCCATGGTCATGCAAGGGGTGCGTGATATTCCAGGCGCTGGCAGCGGCACCTACCGTGACGGCGGCTTGCTCGACTATCACCTGGACCTGCCCTACCGCGGCGATGACCTGGTGATCTACCCGCACTTCACCGACAAGGTGGTGCCTGGCTGGTTCGACAAGGCCCTGCCCTGGCGCAAGGGTGACGCCACGCGGCTGCAGAATGTGTTGCTGATGACCCCCTCGGCGCACTACCTGGCGGCCCTGCCCTACGGCAAGCTACCTGACCGCAACGACTTCAAGCGGTTCATGGGCGATGCGCCAAGCCGCAAGCGCTATTGGTACAAGGCGATTGCCGAGAGCCAGCGATTGGGCGATGAGTTCCTCGAGTTGATCGCCACCGGGCGGCTGCACGAACGGCTGCAACCGTTATAGCGGGCATGCTGGTAGAATCGCCGTCAGCATTTTTTACAAGAGTCTCTACAGCGTGGAAATCTTCAAGGAATTCACATTCGAATCGGCCCACCGCCTGCCCAACGTCGCGCCAGGCCACAAGTGCGGTCGTCTGCATGGCCACTCGTTCAAGGTCGCCCTGCACCTGACCGGCCCGCTTGACCCACACACGGGCTGGATCCGCGATTTCTCCGAGATCAAGGCGATCTTCAAGCCGATCTACGAGCAGCTGGACCACAACTACCTCAACGACATTCCTGGCCTGGAAAACCCGACCAGCGAAGTCATCGCCAAGTGGATCTGGGAACAGGTCAAGCCGCTGCTGCCTGAGCTGTCGAAAGTACGTATCCACGAAACCTGCACCAGCGGTTGCGAATACACCGGCGACTGAGTCAGGCCTGCCCGGCGCCCAATTCCAGGGCGTCGCGCAAAAAGCGCGGGGCGATGTAGCGCTCGTAGTGCGCCTCGGACAGCAAGAAGAATTCGCGGTCGATGGCATCGCGCAGCTGCGGCAGCTCCCAGTCGCGAAACTCCGGCATCAAGGCCATGCCGTAGGCTTCCAGGTCGCGAATCATCCGCGCGCCGCGGGCGATCAACTGATACGCCCAGCAGTATTCGGATTGATGGGCGACGAAGCGAATCGAACGCTGCTCCAATTGCTGGCGCAGGCAGTCTTTGTCGAACACCTCAAGCTTGGCCATCATCACCTGCACCAGCAATTGCTCCAGGCGCAGCCAGACCGCGCGCTTTTGCTCGTCGCTGTAGCCGTTCCAGTGGATCACCTCGTGGTGAAAACGCTTGCAGCCGCGGCACACCAAGTCGCCGTAGACGGTAGAGCACAAGCCCACGCAAGGGGTTTTGATGGATTGATTGGACATGAAAAAACAACGGCTTGGCGGTGGAACACGCCCCCATGTTAGCCCTTTGTCTAACCAGGGTCACCCGTTAAAGTCATAAGTGCCGCCTTACTTTCGTTCGCTTTTTGCCGTAGAATCACTCCGCCTTTTCAAGGCAACAATGTCCGTTGGAAGCTGTTTTCAAAGCGTCACGAGCACAGTTGATCCGGTAGAACGGCGTTGGCCCGGCTCATGCACCCTCGCATGGTCCGCGCCAACCCCTCATCAGCCTCCGTTCTACAGGCGTAAAACTTTGAAAGCAGCTTCTGTAAGGATTCTCTGCGACCCTGGCTGGGCGGCCCAAGAAGCCGTCATTGCGCATGGGTGCATGAGAATGCTGGATGAGCGTCCCGGACTCCCTTTAGGGACCACTGATGAGGGTAATTACTGTGCTTGAAGCCTACCGCAAACACATCGAAGAGCGTGCCGCTCTGGGTATCGTGCCCCAGCCGCTGAACGCCGAACAAACCGCAGGCCTGGTCGAGCTGCTGAAAAACCCGCCGGCCGGCGAAGAAGCCTTCCTCGTAGAACTGATCACCGACCGCGTACCGCCAGGCGTCGACGAAGCCGCCTACGTCAAAGCCGGTTTCCTCTCCGCCATCGCCAAGGGCGAAGCCAAGTCGCCGCTGATCGACCGCAAGCATGCCACCGAGCTGCTGGGCACCATGCAGGGCGGCTACAACATCGAAACGCTGGTCGCGCTGCTGGACGACGCCGAACTGGGCGCCGTCGCGGCCGAACAGCTCAAGCACACCCTGCTGATGTTCGATGCCTTCCATGACGTCGCCGAGAAAGCCAAGGCTGGCAATGTCCACGCCAAGGCCGTGCTCGAGTCGTGGGCTGCTGGCGAGTGGTTCACCAACCGTCCAGCGATCGCCGACAAATACACCCTGACCGTGTTCAAGGTGCCTGGCGAAACCAACACCGACGACCTTTCCCCTGCCCCGGACGCCTGGTCGCGCCCAGACATCCCGCTGCACGCCCTGGCCATGCTGAAGATGGCCCGTGACGGCATCGAGCCTGAGCAACCGGGTTCGGTTGGCCCGCTCAAGCAGATCGAAGCGATGCGCGCCAAAGGCTTCCCGGTCGCCTACGTCGGCGACGTGGTCGGTACTGGCTCGTCGCGTAAATCGGCGACTAACTCGGTGCTGTGGTTCTTCGGTGACGACATCCCTAACGTGCCGAACAAGCGCGCTGGCGGTTTCTGCTTCGGCACCAAGATCGCCCCGATCTTCTACAACACCATGGAAGACGCCGGCGCCCTGCCGATCGAATTCGACTGCAGCAACCTGGCCATGGGCGACGTCATCGACGTCTACCCGTACAAAGGTGAAGTGCGCCGTCACGAAAGCGACGAGCTGGTCACCACCTTCGCCCTGAAAACCGAAGTGCTGCTCGATGAAGTCCGCGCTGGCGGCCGTATCCCGCTGATCGTCGGCCGTGGCCTGACCGAAAAAGCCCGCGCCGAACTGGGTCTGGGTGCATCGGACTTGTTCAAGAAGCCCGAGCAGCCAGCCGACACCGGCAAAGGCTTCACCCTGGCACAGAAAATGGTCGGCCGCGCCTGCGGTCTGCCAGAAGGCCAAGGCGTACGTCCGGGCGCCTACTGCGAGCCGAAGATGACCACCGTCGGTTCTCAGGACACCACCGGTCCTATGACCCGTGATGAACTCAAAGACCTGGCGTGCCTGGGCTTCTCCGCTGACCTGGTGATGCAGTCGTTCTGCCACACCGCGGCTTATCCGAAGCCGATCGACGTCACCACCCACCACACCCTGCCAGACTTCATCCGCACCCGTGGCGGCGTGTCGCTGCGTCCAGGCGACGGCATCATCCACAGCTGGCTGAACCGCATGCTGCTGCCTGACACCGTCGGCACCGGCGGCGACTCGCACACCCGCTTCCCAATCGGCATCTCGTTCCCGGCCGGTTCCGGCCTGGTGGCGTTCGCCGCAGCCACTGGCGTCATGCCACTGGATATGCCTGAGTCGGTCCTGGTGCGTTTCAAGGGCAAACTGCAACCGGGCATCACCCTGCGTGACCTGGTACATGCCATCCCTTACTACGCCATCCAGCAAGGCCTGCTGACCGTCGAGAAGAAAGGCAAGAAAAACGCCTTCTCCGGTCGCATCCTGGAAATCGAAGGCCTGGACGAGCTGACTGTCGAGCAAGCCTTCGAGCTGTCCGACGCCTCGGCCGAGCGTTCCGCTGCTGGCTGCACCATCAAGCTGCCGGAAAAAGCCGTTGCCGAGTACCTGCAGTCGAACATCACCCTGCTGCGCTGGATGATCAGCGAAGGCTACGGTGACGCGCGTACCATGGAGCGCCGTGCGCAAGCCATGGAAGCCTGGCTGGCCAACCCGCAACTGCTGTCGGCCGACGCCGATGCCGAGTACGCCGAGATCATCGAGATCGACCTGGCCGACGTCAAAGAGCCTGTGCTCTGCGCGCCGAACGACCCGGACGATGCACGCCTGCTGTCTTCGGTACAGGGCGAGAAAATCGACGAAGTGTTCATCGGTTCGTGCATGACCAACATCGGTCACTTCCGCGCTGCCGGTAAGCTGCTGGACAAGGTCAAGGGCGGTATTCCGACCCGTCTGTGGCTGGCTCCGCCAACCAAGATGGACGCCCACCAGCTGACCGAAGAAGGCTACTACGGCATCTATGGTAAGGCCGGTGCGCGCATGGAAATGCCAGGCTGCTCGCTGTGCATGGGTAACCAGGCACGTGTGCAGACCGGTTCTACCGTGGTCTCCACTTCGACCCGTAACTTCCCGAACCGTCTGGGCGACGCCACTAACGTCTACCTGGCCTCGGCCGAGCTGGCTGCAGTCGCTTCGATCATCGGCAAACTGCCGACTGTCGAAGAGTACATGCAGTACGCCAAGGACATCGACAGCATGGCTGCCGACGTCTACCGCTACCTGAGCTTCGACCAGATCGCCGAGTTCCGTGAAGCGGCCGAAAGCGCCAAGATCCCGGTTGTTCAGGCGTAACAGCAGCTACGAGCGTTAAGCTTCAAGCTGTAGAAGAAGCCCCGGCAAGAATGCCGGGGCTTTTTTTTGCGGTACCTGTACCGACCTCATCGCGGGGCAAGCCCGCTCCCACGCAGTTCGCTACATGGGCTCTGGATTGCGTGGGAGCGGGCTTGTCCTGCGATGAGGCTCGCATGGACACTACAAAATCATCAGATCACGAATAGATCGACAAACCGATGCACCGGCGTCGCCTCCAGCTGCGCCTGCGCCTTGCACAAGGCAAAGATCTGCGCACAACGCTGCCCGGCAAAGCGGGTGGCCAGGTTGGCCTTGAACTTCTCCTCAAGCAACGGGATACCCTCGGCCCGCCGCCGCCGATGACCGATCGGATACTCCACCGTCACCTGCTCGGTACTTGAGCCATCGTTGAAGAACACCTGCAGCGCATTGGCGATCGAGCGCTTGTCAGCCTCAAGATATTCATGGCTGAATCGCGGCTCCTCGACCACCTCCATCTTCTCGCGCAGGCGGTCGATGGTCGGGTGCGCGGCATGGAAGCTGTCTTCGTAGTGCTCAGCCACCAGGTTGCCAAAAATCAGCGGCACGGCGGTCATGTATTGCAGGCAATGGTCAC
Source organism: Pseudomonas sp. BT-42-2 (assembly GCF_025847435.2). NCBI lineage: Bacteria > Pseudomonadati > Pseudomonadota > Gammaproteobacteria > Pseudomonadales > Pseudomonadaceae > Pseudomonas > Pseudomonas sp. BT-42-2. The sequence continues at coordinate 13,053 of NZ_JAOYTM010000003.1, read as the reverse complement.
GGTCAGCGGCATTGGCCAGCGGCCCCACCTTGGAAATGATGCGGATCGCTGATTCATGGGTCGTGATGACGATGCGTTCGATTTCATGCAGTCGGTTACGCACCTTTGGATGCAACACCAGCGCCGCCTCACAGGCGGTCTGGGCGTGAAACTCTGCCGGGAAGCTGATCTTGAACAGGACGTTTTCCATCACGTAGCTGCCAAACGCCTGAGGCAGTCGCAGCTGACGCTGGTCGACCGGCTTGAGCGCCAGATCCTTGTTGGTATGACTGAACAAGACGTCGTAGAAGCCCCACTGCTGTGCACTGAGCACACCCGGAATGCCCATCTCCCCGCGCAGGGCGATATCGGCCAGGCGCACACCACGGCTTGACGCATCGCCTGCCGCCCACGACTTGCGTGAACCGGCATTAGGCGCATGGCGGTAGGTGCGCAACGCCTGGCCATCGACGAAGGCATGCGACAGCGCCGACAACAGCTGCTCGCGGTTGGCCCCCATCAACTTGGCGCATACCGCCGTGGAAGCGACCTTGACCAGCAGCACATGGTCCAGGCCGACGCGGTTGAAGGAATTCTCCAGCGCCAGCACTCCCTGGATTTCGTGCGCCATGACCATGGCTTCGAGCACCTGGCGCATGTTCAACGGCTGCTCGCCCGCTGCCACGCGCTTTTGCGAGAGGTGATCGGCCACCGCCAGGATGCCACCGAGGTTATCGGACGGATGCCCCCACTCAGCCGCCAGCCACGTGTCGTTGTAGTCCAGCCAGCGGACGATGCAGCCGATGTCCCAGGCTGCCTTGACCGGGTCAAGCCGGTACGAGGTGCCGGGCACCCGCGCGCCGTTGGGCACGATCGTGCCCTCGACGAGCGGCCCCAAGTGCTTGCTGCACTCGGGGAAGCGCAACGCCAACAGGCCGCAGCCCAAGGTGTCCATCAGGCAGTTGCGCGCGGTATCCAGCGCCTCGGCCGAGCCAACTTGATAGTCGAGCACGTAGTCGGCGATGGTTTGCAGCACCCGGTCGTAGTCCGGGCGGTCGTTGAGGTCAACGTTGGCGCTCATCTCGGTTGCTTCCTGTTGCAGAGGGTTGAACAAAGAAGCCGAGCGCCGCTCACGTGTCAGGGGGTGCGCCTAGAAGGCATCACCAGGTACCCGTACCCAGCCCTCCATCAACACGCGAGCGCTTCGGCTCATGATTGCTTTGGTGACTGTCCACTGGCCATCCACCTGACGCGCCTCGGCGCCGACCCGCAAAGTGCCCGAGGGATGGCCGAAACGTACCGCGCTACGCGGGTTGCCGCCCGCTGCCAGGTTGACCAGCGTGCCTGGAATGGCGGCGGCGGTACCGATCGCCACGGCGGCGGTGCCCATCATGGCGTGGTGCAACTTGCCCATCGACAGCGCACGAACCAACAGGTCGATGTCACTTGGCGCAACCGCCTTGCCACTGGATGAGGTATAGGCCACTGGCGGCGCGACGAAGGCGATCTTGGGAGTGTGCTGACGCGTGGCCGCCTGATCGAGGTGCTCGATCAAGCCCATGCGCAGCGCACCATAGGCGCGGATGGTTTCAAAACGTGCCAGCGCCGCCGGATCGCCGTTGATCGCGTCTTGCAGTTCGCGCCCGCTGTAGCCGATGTCGGCGGCATTGACGAAGATGGTCGGGATACCCGCGTTGATCAGGGTCGCCTTGAAGGTGCCGATACCTGGCACTTCGAGATCGTCGACCAGGTTGCCGGTGGGGAACATCGCCCCGCCGTCGCCGTCTTCGTCGGCGGCCGGGTCGAGGAATTCCAGCTGCACTTCGGCAGCGGGGAAGGTCACGCCGTCCAGTTCGAAATCACCGGTTTCCTGCACTTCGCCTTCGCTGATTGGCACATGGGCGATGATGCTCTTGCCGATGTTGGCCTGCCAGATGCGCACGGTGGCGATGCCGTTATGCGGGATGCGCGCGGGGTCGACCAGGCCGCTGCTGATGGCGAACGAGCCGACCGCTGCCGAGAGGTTGCCGCAGTTGCCGCTCCAATCGACGAAGGCCTTGTCGATCGAGACCTGGCCGAACAGGTAGTCGACGTCGTGCTCAGCGTTGCTGCTGGCCGAGAGGATCACGCACTTGCTGGTGCTGGAGGTGGCGCCGCCCATGCCGTCGATCTGCTTGCCGTAAGGATCGGGGCTGCCGATCACCCGCAACAACAGGGCATCGCGGGCCGGGCCTGGTTGCTGGGCGCGCTCGGGGAGGTCTTGCAGGCGGAAGAACACGCCTTTGCTGGTGCCGCCACGGATGTAGGTGGCGGGGATCTTGATCTGCGGTGCGTATGCCATGGTTCGGTCCTGATCATTCAGTTGTACGGCTGGGGCCGCTACGCGCCCCTTCGCGGGCAAGCCCGCTCCCACAGGTCCGGCAGGAGCGGGCTTGCCCGCGAAGCGGGCGTAGCGGCCCCCCTTTACGCGGTGCCTTCCAGGAAGTCCTGGGCAAAGCGCTGCAGCACCCCACCCGCCTCGTAGATCGACACTTCTTCAGCGGTATCCAACCGGCACGTCACCGGCACCTCGAGCCGCTCGCCATTACGGCGGGTGACCACCAAGGTCAAGGTCGCCCGCGGCGTACGCTCGCCCAACACGTCGTAGCGCTCGCTGCCATCAAGCTGCAAGGTCTTGCGGTCGGTACCCGGCTTGAACTCCAGCGGCAATACGCCCATGCCCACCAGGTTGGTGCGGTGAATGCGCTCGAAGCCTTCGGCGACAATCGCTTCAACCCCTGCCAGACGCACACCCTTGGCCGCCCAATCGCGCGACGAGCCTTGGCCGTAGTCGGCACCGGCAACGATGATCAGCGGTTGTTTACGCTGCATGTAGGTCTCGATCGCCTCCCACATACGGGTCACCTTGCCTTCTGGCTCGATCCGCGCCAGCGAACCTTGCTGCACGCTGCCGTCTTCCTTGCGCACCATCTCGTTGAACAGCTTGGGGTTGGCGAAGGTGGCGCGCTGGGCCGTCAGGTGATCGCCGCGGTGGGTGGCATAGGAGTTGAAGTCCTCCTCAGGCAGCCCCATCTTCGCCAGGTACTCACCCGCCGCGCTGTCGAGCATGATCGCATTGGACGGCGACAGGTGGTCTGTAGTGATGTTGTCCGGCAATACCGCCAGCGGGCGCATGCCGCGCAGGGTACGCTCGCCAGCGAGGGCGCCCTCCCAATACGGCGGGCGACGGATATAGGTGCTCATCTCGCGCCACTCATACAGCGGCGCGACTTTCGGCCCCTTGTCCTCTTCAATGGCGAACATCGGGATATACACCTTGCGAAACTGCTCCGGCTTGACCGCAGCACGCACCACCGCATCGATCTCTTCGTCGCTCGGCCAGATGTCCTTGAGGCGAATCTGTTTGCCGTCGACCACGCCCAGCACATCCTTCTCGATGTCGAAGCGGATGGTGCCGGCGATGGCATAGGCCACTACCAGGGGTGGCGAGGCGAGAAACGCCTGCTTGGCGTACGGGTGAATCCGCCCGTCGAAGTTGCGGTTGCCCGACAGCACCGCGGTGGCGTACAGGTCGCGGTCGATGATTTCTTGCTGGATCTTGGGGTCCAGCGCGCCAGACATGCCGTTGCAGGTGGTGCACGCGAAGGCGACGATGCCAAAGCCCAGTTGCTCCAGCTCCTGCTCCAGGCCGGCTTCTTCCAAGTACAACTTGACCGCCTTGGAGCCTGGCGCCAGCGAGGACTTCACCCACGGTTTGCGGGTCAGGCCGAGCTTGTTGGCATTGCGCGCCAGCAGGCCTGCAGCAATCACGTTGCGCGGGTTACTGGTGTTGGTGCAACTGGTGATGGCGGCGATGATCACCGCGCCATCAGGCATCTGCCCCGGCAGCTCTTGCCAGGCGCCAGCGATGCCCTTGGCCGCCAGCTCGCTGGTCGCGACACGGGCATGCGGGTTGGATGGGCCGGCCATGTTGCGCACCACACTCGACAGGTCGAAGCTGAGCACCCGCTCGTATTCGGCGTTAACCAGGCTGTCGGCCCACAGGCCTGCAACCTTGGCGTAGGTTTCGACCAGCTGGACCTGCTGCTCATCACGGCCGGTCAGGCGCAGGTAGTCGAGGGTCTGCTGGTCGATGGCGAACATCGCCGCCGTGGCGCCGTACTCCGGCGCCATGTTGGAGATGGTGGCGCGATCGCCCAGGGTCAGGGCACGGGCGCCCTCACCATAGAATTCGAGGTAGGCGCCCACCACTTTTTGCTTGCGCAGGAACTCGGTCAGGGCCAATACCAGGTCGGTGGCGGTGATGTTCGGCTGCAGCTTGCCGGTCAGCTCGACGCCGACGATTTCCGGCAGGCGCATCCACGAGGCGCGACCGAGCATGACGTTCTCGGCTTCCAGGCCACCGACACCAATGGCGATCACGCCCAAGGCATCGACGTGCGGGGTGTGGCTGTCGGTGCCGACGCAGGTGTCTGGGTAGGCCACGCCGCGATCACTGTGGATCACCGGCGACATCTTCTCCAGGTTGATCTGGTGCATGATGCCGTTGCCCGGTTGGATCACGTCGACGTTCTTGAAGGCCTTTTTGGTCCAGTTGATGAAGTGGAAACGGTCTTCGTTGCGACGGTCTTCAATGGCCCGGTTCTTGTCGAACGCCTGCGGGTCGAAACCGCCGCATTCGACCGCCAGCGAGTGGTCGACGATCAGTTGCACCGGCACTACCGGGTTGACCTGGGCTGGGTCGCCGCCTTTGTCGGCGATGGCATCGCGCAGACCAGCCAGGTCGACCAGCGCGGTCTGGCCGAGGATGTCGTGGCACACCACACGCGCCGGGAACCACGGGAAGTCGAGGTCGCGCTTGCGCTCGATCAGCTGGCTGAGCGAGGCATCGAGGGTGGCCGGATCGCAGCGGCGCACCAGGTTCTCGGCGAGCACGCGGGAGGTGTACGGCAGGCCGTCGTAGGCGCCGGGCTTGAGGGCCTCGACAGCTGCGCGGGCGTCGAAGTAGTCCAGGGGGGTGCCTGGCAGGGCTTTGCGGTATGCAGTGTTCATCATTCAGGCTCGGTCACAGGATTCGGAAAGCTCCACCGTCACTGTGGGAGCGGGCTTGCCCGCGAATACGTCAGCAGGTGCACATCAGTTGCCCAGTCGGACGCATTCGCGGGCAAGCCCGCTCCCACAGGGGAAACGGGTTGCCTCTCTATTTCTATTCAGCGCTGTGCGATGGGCACGAACTGGCGCTGTTCAACGCCGACGTACTCGGCGCTCGGACGGATGATGCGGTTGTTGGCACGCTGCTCGAAGACATGCGCCGCCCAGCCGGTCAGGCGCGAGCAGACGAAGATCGGGGTGAACAGCTTGGTCGGGATACCCATGAAGTGATACGCCGAGGCATGGTAGAAGTCGGCGTTGGGGAACAGGCGTTTTTGCTCCCACATGGTCTTGTCGATCGCTTCGGAGACGGGGTACAGCACGCTGTCGCCAGCTTCATCGGCAAGCTGCTTGGCCCAGCCCTTGATCACCTCGTTGCGCGGGTCGGACTCTTTGTAGATCGCATGGCCAAAGCCCATGATCTTGTCTTTGCGCTCGAGCATCTTGAGCAACTCGGCAGTGGCCTGCTGCGGGCTCTGGAAGCGTTCGATCAACTCCATCGCCGCTTCGTTGGCGCCGCCGTGCAGCGGGCCGCGCAGCGAGCCGATGGCGGCGGTGACGCAGGAGTACAGGTCCGACAGGGTCGAGGCGCACACCCGGGCGGTGAAGGTCGAGGCGTTGAATTCGTGCTCGGCGTAGAGAATCAGCGACACGTTCATCACTTTGACATGCAGCGCGCTCGGCTTCTTGCCGTGCAGCAGGTGCAGGAAGTGCCCGCCCAGGGTGGCTTCATCGCTGGTGCAGTCGATGCGCACGCCGTGATGCGTGAAGCGGTACCAGTAGCACATGATCGCTGGGAATACCGCTAGCAGGCGGTCAGTCTTGTCGCGCTGGGTGTCGAAGGTCAGCTCAGGTTCCAGGGTGCCGAGTACCGAGCAGCCGGTGCGCATCACGTCCATTGGATGGGCAGTGGCGGGGATGCGCTCAAGCACTTCCTTGAGTGCCTGGGGCAGATCACGTTGCCCCTTGAGCTTGGTCTTGTATTCGTCCAGTTCGGCTTGGCTGGGCAGCTCGCCATACAGCAGCAGGTAGGCCACTTCCTCGAATTCGGCATCTTTGGCCAGGTCACGGACGTCATAACCGCGGTAGGTCAGGCCGGCACCGGCCTGGCCTACGGTCGACAGGGCGGTCTGGCCGGCCACCTGGCCACGCAGGCCTGCGCCGCTGAGTACTTTTGCTTCGGCCATGGTGTTTCTCCTTTATTGAACTTGTTATGGAATTTCTGGCTAATCAAGGGTGCCTGTGCTAGCCCATCAGAGCGTGGGAGCGGGCTTGCCCCGCGATAGCGCCGGCACAGGCGAATCATTGAGTTCGTTGCAACTCGGCTCAGCCCTTCTTCTGGGCAAACAACGCATCGAGGCGCTGCTCGAAGGCGTGGTAACCGATGGCATCGTAGAGCTCCATGCGAGTCTGCATGGTGTCGATGACGTTTTTCTGCGTGCCATCGCGGCGCAGCGCGGTGTAGACGTTTTCCGCCGCCTTGTTCATCGCGCGGAACGCCGACAGCGGGTACAGCACCAGCGAGACGTCGACCGAGGCCAACTCGTCGGTGCTGTACAGCGGGGTGGCGCCGAACTCGGTGATGTTGGCCAGGATCGGTGCTTTGACCCGATCGGCGAAGGTCTTGTACATCTGCAATTCAGTGATCGCCTCAGGGAAGATCATGTCGGCGCCGGCCTCGACACACGCCGCTGCGCGGTCCAGGGCAGCGTTCAGGCCTTCCACGGCCAAGGCATCGGTGCGCGCCATGATCACGAAGCTGTCATCCAGGCGAGCGTCTACCGCCGCCTTGATGCGATCGACCATTTCCTGCTGGGAGACGATTTCCTTGTTTGGCCGGTGGCCACAACGCTTGGCGCCAACCTGGTCTTCAATATGAATCGCCGCAGCGCCGAACTTGTTCATCGAGCGCACGGTCCGCGCCACGTTGAAGGCCGAGGCGCCAAAGCCGGTGTCGACATCGACCAGCAGCGGCACGTCGCACACATCGGTGATGCGCCGCACGTCGGTGAGCACGTCATCCAACCCGCTGATGCCCAGGTCCGGCAGGCCCAGGGAACCGGCAGCGACGCCACCACCAGAGAGGTAGATGGCCTTGAAGCCGGCGCGCTTGGCCAGCAAGGCGTGGTTGGCGTTGATCGCGCCAACCACCTGCAACGGATGTTCGGCAGCCACCGCGTCGCGGAAACGTTGGCCGGGCGTGCTCTTCACAGTCATGACTCACCTCGTGGGCTATTGTTGTCAGCGCCTTGATAGTGGCGCGCGATATTGCGTTTGGATGCGCCGATGTGGCGGCGCATCAGCAGTTCGGCCAGCTCGCCGTCTCGGTCGGCGATGGCATCGAGAATGCGGTGGTGCTCGGCGAATGCCTGGTGCGGGCGGTTCGGCGTGGCGGAAAACTGGATGCGGTACATGCGCACCAACTGATACAGCTCGCCGCAGAGCATCTTGACCAGGGTCTGGTTGCCGCTGCCCTGGATGATCCGGTAATGGAAGTCGAAGTCGCCTTCCTGCTGGTAATAGCCAACCCCGGCCTGGAACGCAGCATCGCGCTCATGGGTGTCGAGCACCCGGCGCAACTCATCGATCTCGGCTACGCTCATACGCTCGGCAGCCAGGCGGCACGCCATGCCTTCGAGGGATTCGCGGATTTCGTACAACTCGATCAGCTCGGCGTGGCTAAGCGACACCACCCGCGCGCCGACGTGCGGCACTCGCACCAGCAGGCGCTGGCCTTCCAGGCGGTGGATGGCTTCGCGCAGTGGGCCGCGGCTGATGCCGTAGGTGCGCGCCAGCTCAGGCTCGGAGATCTTGCTGCCTGGGGCGATGTCGCCTTTGACGATGGCCGCCTGGATGCGCCGGAAAACGTTCTCGGAAAGGGTTTCCGTTTCTTCTGCCAGCGTGGCGGGCGCCTGAGTTACGTCCAGCATATTGTCGACACCTTGGGTTTATCTATGGCTAAAACTAGCGAAACAGAACGTCGCAGTCAAAGACAAAATCAACATTGTCGACAATCGTCTAAGAACGAACTTACCCAGCTGATTCGCTGTCAGATCGCGGCGCGCTGGCGTCAAGACGTCGGCGTGATAGAATGCCGCGCTTCCCGAGGGAGAATGAGTAGTCTGTCTGTACGGCAATTCATATTGTTGACAGATTAACGAGGATGCTTGGCCAGTCGCCTTGCCCTGAACCCAGCACAGCACCGCGCCAGGATTTATGAGACTTACACCCGTTTTAATGTTGCTCTGCCTTGCCCTGCTGCCGGCCCTTGGCCAAGCGGCTCAAAAGTCCGTGTACGGGCTCAACGAATATGCGCGCTTGAACGACCTGGACCTTGAGGTCGCGGCCAAGCTCGATACCGGTGCCAAGACCGCCTCGCTCAGCGCCCGCGACATCAAGCGCTTCAAGCGCAACGGCGAGAGCTGGGTACGTTTCTACCTGGCCATCGACGCCGCGCATTCGCACCCGATCGAACGGCCATTGGCCCGGGTCAGCAAGATCAAGCGCCGCGCTGGCGACTATGACGCTGAAGAAGGCAAGGCCTACACCGCCCGCCCGGTGATCGAACTGAACATTTGCATGGGCCAGACCCTGCGCACCATCGAAGTCAACCTCACCGACCGCAGCGCCTTCCAGTTCCCGCTGCTGATCGGCTCGGAGGCCTTGAAAGACTTCGATGCGCTGGTCGACCCAAGCCTCAAATACGCGGCCGGCAAACCTGCCTGTGCCACCGACGCTCCTAAAGCAGAGTAATCCCGATGCGCTCTCTTACCCTTCACCTGAAAGTCCTCATCACCGTGCTGGTGCTGCTGGGCGTGGCGGTTACGGCCTATCAGATCTTCTTCCTCGGCATCCCGGTGACCGAGGATGAGACCGACGACTTGTGGAACATCGACGCCAAGGTCGAGTTCGTCGCCAGTGCCAAGGATCCGGTCAAGGTACAGATGTTCGTGCCGCCCTTGAGCCGTGACTACGTCAGCCTCAACGAGAGCTTCATCTCCAACAACTATGGGGTGAGCGTCAACCGCGCCGACGGCAACCGCAAGGTAACCTGGTCGGCCCGCCGCGCCAGCGGCAACCAGACGCTTTATTACCGCCTGGTGCTGACCAAGCGCTACAGCAACGAAAAAACCACCATCAAAGGCCCGACTTTCCGCGACAGCCTGGCCGTGGAAGGCCCCGAGAAGATTGCCGCCGAAGCCCTGATGGCGCCGATCCGCCAGCACTCGGCCGACGTCGAGACCTTTGTCAGCGAGACCATCAAGCGGGTCAACAACCTTAACGATGACAACGTCAAGCTGCTGCTGGCCGGTGATACTTCGGCGCTGAACAAGGCCAAGGTCATCGACCTGCTGCTGTCGATCGCCCACGTGCCGATGGAAAAAGTCCACACCATCCGCCTGGTCGCCGACACCCCGCAGACCCCGGAACTGTGGCTGCGCAGCTTCAACGGCAATGACTGGCTGTACTTCAACCCGGATACCGGCGAGCAGGGCCTGCCCAGCGATCGCCTGCTGTGGTGGACCGGTGATGACAACCTGATCACCGTCGATGGCGGCAAGAAAGCCAACGTCACCTTCAGCATGAACAACAGCGAGATGAACGCCATCCGCCTGGCCAAGCTGACCGACGAGAACACCGACGCCGATTTTCTCGAATACTCGCTGTACGGCCTGCCGCTGCAAACCCAGCAGACCTTCATGATCATGGTGATGATCCCGATCGGCGTGCTGGTGATCCTGGTGCTGCGCAACCTGATCGGCATCCAGACCCTGGGGACCTTCACCCCGGTGCTGATCGCCCTGGCCTTCCGCGAGACCCAGCTGGGCTTTGGCATCATGCTGTTTACCGTGATCACCGCGCTGGGCCTGTCGCTACGCTCCTACCTTGAGCACCTGAAGCTGCAGATGCTGCCGCGCCTGTCGGTGGTGTTGACCTTCGTCGTGGTGCTGATCGCCGCGATCAGCCTGTTCAGCCACAAGCTGGGCCTGGAGCGCGGCCTGTCGGTTGCGCTGTTCCCGATGGTGATTCTGACCATGACCATCGAACGCCTGTCGATCACCTGGGAAGAACGCGGTGGTGGCCATGCCATGAAAGTGGCGATCGGCACCCTGTTCGCAGCCTCCCTGGCGCACCTGCTGATGATGGTGCCGGAGCTGGTGTACTTCGTCTTCACCTTCCCGGCGGTACTGCTGATCCTGGTGGGCTTCATGCTGGCGATGGGTCGCTACCGCGGCTACCGCCTGACCGAGCTCGTTCGCTTCAAGGCTTTCGTAAAAAAGGCTGACGCCTGATGTTCGGACTGATCAAGACGTGGAAAGCCCTGGAGGCCCGGGGCATCATGGGTATCAACCGGCGCAACGCGGACTACGTCCTGAAGTACAACAAGCGCCATTTGTACCCGATCGTCGACGACAAGATCATCACCAAGGAGCGTGCGATCAAGGCCGGCATCCATGTGCCGGAGATGTACGGCATCATCGAGACCGAAAAGCAGATCGACAAGCTGCACGAGATCATCGGCGGGCGTAGCGATTTCGTCATCAAGCCGGCGCAAGGCGCTGGCGGTGACGGCATCCTGGTGATCGCCGACCGTTTCGAGGATCGCTACCGGACGGTGTCGGGCAAGATCATCAGCCACGAGGAGATCGAGCACCAGGTCTCGAGCATCCTCACTGGCCTGTACTCGTTGGGCGGCCACCGGGACCGGGCGCTGATCGAATACCGGGTGACCCCGGACCAGATCTTCAAGAGCATCAGCTACGAAGGCGTGCCGGATATCCGCATCATCGTGCTGATGGGCTATCCGGTCATGGCCATGCTGCGCCTGCCGACCCGCCAGTCGGGCGGCAAGGCCAACCTGCACCAGGGCGCCATTGGTGTCGGTGTCGACCTGGCGACGGGCGTGACCCTGCGCGGCACCTGGCTGAACAACATCATCAGCAAGCACCCGGACACCACCAACGCGGTGGACGGCGTGCAGCTGCCGAACTGGGACGGCTTCATGAAGCTGGCCGCTGGTTGCTATGAATTGTGCGGCCTGGGCTATATCGGTGTAGACATGGTGCTGGACCAGGACAAAGGGCCGTTGATCCTTGAACTGAATGCGCGTCCGGGCCTGAACATTCAGATTGCCAACGATTGCGGCTTGACCCAGCGCACCCACGCCATCGAGGCGCATCTGGAAGCGCTGGCCAAAGATGGCATTAGCGAAGACGCCGACCAGCGTGTACGCGTGGCCCAAGGGCTGTTTGGGCACGTACCTTCACGCTAATGGCTTAGCCCGTTGGAGCCCGCTCCCACAGGAACCGCGCATATTTTCAGATCAGCGCTATCCCTGTGGGAGCGGGCTCGCCCGCGAAGGGCCGCGAAGCGGACCCAAACACAAGCTTGAATGTCGCGCCCAGTGCTAGGCCCTTTTCCTACAGACCATTACAATCCCCTCCTCGCCTCCATCGCCGCCCATTCGCATGCCGACCTGTACGCTCCACCCCCTGCCCTACCAGCCCGACCCTGCCACCTATTTCGCCCGACTGCGCCAGGCGCCCGGTGCGATCCTGCTCGACAGCGCCCGCCCTGGAGCCGAGCGTGGCCGCTTCGACCTGCTCAGCGCCTGGCCGGTGGCCCATTTGCAGGCAGAGCCTGACGAAGATGGCCGGGCTTACTTGCAGCGCCTGCGCGATGGCTTGACCCAGCTGGGGCACGCCGATCTACCCGATAACCTTGAGCTGCCCTTTGCCGGTGGCCTGATCGGCTACCTGAGCTACGACTTCGGTCGGCGCCTGGAACAGCTGCCCAGCATGGCCGCGGACGATCTGGGCCTGGCGGATGCGCAGCTGGGCCTGTATGCCTGGGCACTGGTCAGCGACCACCTGCTGGGCACCACGCAACTGGTATTTCACCCCAGTTTGCCAGCGAGCGAGCAGCTGCGGCTGATCAGCCTGTTCGATGCGCCGGCCGTTGATCAATGCGGTGACTTCCAGCTGCTTGCGCCCATGCGCGGCGACCTTGAACCCGCCCAATATCGCCAGGCTTTCGATCAGGTCCAGCACTACATCCAGGCCGGCGACTGCTACCAGATCAACCTCACCCAGCGTTTCCGCGCACCGTGCCAGGGCGATCCGTGGCGCGCCTATCAGGCCCTGCGCAAGGCGTGCCCGACGCCGTTCTCCGGCTACCAGCAGTTGGCCGACGGCAGCGCGCTGCTGAGCTTTTCCCCTGAGCGCTTTGTTCGCGTTAGCCAGGGCCAGGTAGAAACCCGACCGATCAAAGGCACCCGGCCGCGCTCCAGCGACCCGCAGCAAGATGCGCGCAACGCTGCCGAACTGCGCGCCAGCGCCAAGGACCGCTCGGAAAACCTGATGATCGTCGACCTGCTGCGCAACGATCTGGGGCGCACCTGCGAGATCGGCACAGTCAAGGTTCCCGAGCTATTCAGCCTGGAGAGCTACCCCAATGTCCATCACCTGGTCAGCAGCATCACCGGGCGCCTGGCCAGCGGCAAAGACGCCCTGGACCTGATCGGCGACAGTTTCCCCGGTGGTTCGATCACCGGCGCACCGAAGATCCGTGCCATGCAGATCATCGACGAGCTGGAGCCGACGCGCCGGGCGTTGTACTGCGGCTCGCTGTTGTACATCGATGTGCGCGGCGAAATGGACAGCTCCATCGCCATTCGCAGCCTGCTGATCAAGGACGGTCAGGCCTGCTGCTGGGGCGGTGGCGCAGTGGTGGCGGATTCGCAGTGGGAGGCGGAGTATGAAGAGTCGATCGCCAAGGTGCGGGTCTTGATGCAGACGCTGCAAAGCCTCTGATCCGTGTCGCCCTTTTCGCGGGCAAGCCCGCTCCCACAGGAACCGCGCATATTTTCAGATCAGCGCTATCCCTGTGGGAGCGGGCTTGCCCGCGAAAAGGACAACACCG
>NZ_JAOYTM010000002.1:0-216913 GCF_025847435.2 Pseudomonas sp. BT-42-2 | reverse complement strand
GAGGACCGCGAGCGGGTCAACGTGGTGGGGCTGTCGATGCCGCTGCCATTGTTCGACCGCAACCAAGGCAATGTCCTCGCCGCGGCACGCCGTGCCGACCAAGCCCGCTCCCACCTGCTCACCGCCAACCGCAAGAGCGGCGCGGTACCTGTGGGAGCGGGCTTGCCCGCGAAGAGGCCAGGACTGACGCAGCCAAAAACCAGCTGTAAAAGATCAAACGCGCTCAGGCGCCGCTGCCGGGGTCTGTATCTCGGCCATCGAAGGGTGCTCCTGCACCGCATGCATCAGCTCTTCGGTAGCGCGCAGCTCAGCACCGGTAGGCGAAAAGGTCGCAGTCGGCGCAAAGGGGGCCGGATGCTCCGGTGCCGGGCGTTTGCCGCGCCGCCAGAGGAAGAAGCTGACCATGGCCAGGTTGATCACCGCAAAGGCCCAGAACAGCCCGACTTCACCATAGGAAGTCATCACCGGCGAGATCGCCAGCGGGGCCATTGCCGAGCCCAGCGAATTGATCAGCAGCAAGCCTTGGATCATCGGCACCAGCGCATCGGCCGGGGCCCTGTCGGCCGCGCTGCTTACCGCTACCGGATACAGGGCGAACACGCCCCCACCGAGCAGGAACAACATGGCCGGCAGCAGCACCGAATTAGCCGGCAGCAGCACGATCAACACCGACAGCACGGCGCACAGCGCGGCCAGCGAGATCAGCACATCCTGGCGATCCTTGCGGTCCGACCAGCGCCCCACCGGATACTGCAGCAGCATGGCGCCGAGAATCACCCAGGCCATCATGTTGCCAACCTCACCGACATCCAGGCCGATGCGTTGCAGGTACAGCGGCAGCAGCGCATAGATCCCGGCGATCGCCACGCCCGAACCGAAGCAGCCGACCAGCCCGGTCGGGGCGATGCCCAGCAGCTGACGTGGCTTGAGGGGTTCGACCTGATCCATCAGCGGTGACACCCGTGGCAAGATCACGATCGGCAGCACCGACAGGGTTGCGAGCATACCGGCGACCATGTACGGCACGGTCGGGCCCCAGCCGGTGACGTCGCCCAGGGTGGCTTGGGCCAGCACGCCAGCGCCATAGAAGGCAATCATGTACAGCGCCAGCAGGCGTCCACGGATCTTCGCGTCGCCCGCCAGCAGCAGCCAGCTTTCGATCACCAGGAACACCCCGACCGCAGCCCAGCCGTTGATCAGGCGCAGCACCATCCACCAGGTGGTGTCGTAGAACAGCCCTTGCAACAGAATGGTCGCGGCGATCAGCGAGGCGAAGCTGGTGTAGGCGCGGATGTGACCAATGCGCAGGATCAGCCGATCGTTGAAGATCGCGCCCAGGGTCAGGCCGATGAAGTAGGCCGAGGACACCACGCCGATCATGGTCGCCGATTCGCCAGCGGTACCCAGTTGCAGGGTGGTCAGGGAAGACATGAAACCATTGCCCAGGGCAATGATGAATAGCCCGAGCAGGGGTGCTAGCGCCTGGGCCAGCAAACGCGGAGACATACGTACCTCAAGGTTGGAAAAAGCAGGGTGGTGCGCAATACCAGTCAGTTACAAGCCTGGGCCCGCTTTGCGGTCCTTCGCGGACAAGCCCGCTCCCACAGGTACCGCGCCACCTTCCAGGCAAACGCTATCTCTGTGGGAGCGGGCTTGCCCGCGAAGGACCGCAAAGCGGGCCCAAAATAAACCGACTCGAGTCTTAACTGACTGGCATCTGGCTGGGTGCCTTTTCGTAACCGGGTAGCTGCGGGCGAAGGCCGGGGCAGGAATCAGTCGACGGATCGACGGGCGAAAAGGAGGCGCGATTCTAAGCCTTGTGGAGAATTTGCCAAGAGGGCCACCCCTGCGACCAGAGGCCGCAGGGGTGGCTTCTTGCTATCGGTCAGACGAACGCGCGCGAGCTGCGCCGCCGATCTTCCTTGAGCAACGCGTCGATCTTGCGCAAGGCGCTGCCCAGGCTGGCCTGATCGGCCGGGCCGCCGAGCGATACGCGCACCGCATCCTGGGTCTGCGGGGCGACGCTGAACGAATCGGCACTGGCGACGTTGACCCCAAGCTCATCCAAGGCATGGGTGAACAGGTTTTGGTTCCAGTGCGCGGGCAAGGGCAGCCACAGGTGAATACCGGAGGGGTGAGCCTGCACCGGCGCCGTGAGCAAGCTGCGCGCCAGCTGCTGGCGAGCGCGGGCTTCTCGCTGAATCTCTTGTACCAGCTGCTTGGCGGTGCCGCTGCGGATCCAGTGCTCGACCAACCCCAGCAGCAGCGCCGAACAACCCATGCTCGCAGCGCGCAGCCCGCTTTGCAGGCGCTCACCGGTATCGCCCCGTGGCGGTAGGACGAACGAGGTGCGCAGGCTTGGCCACAGGCATTTGGACAGCGATGCCAGGTAGAAGGTGTTGGCGCCGCCGGTCAGCGTAGCGATGGCCGCCGGTGCGTCGTCGAGCAGGTAGCGATAGGGGTCGTCTTCGATCAGCGTCAGGTCCAGGCGCAGCACGGTGGTGGCGATCTGCTGCCGGCGACCGATGGGCATGGTGTGCGCGGTGGGGTTGTTGAAGGTTGGGTTCAGGTACACCAGGCGCGCGCCACTTTGCTGCTGGGCGCGCTCCAGTGCGTCCGGGCGCATGCCGTCGGCATCGCCCTCGACCGCCAGCACGCGCAGGCCCAGCTGGCGCGCTGCCAATAGCAGCCCAGGGTAGGTCAAGGGGTCGCAGAGCAGCGTCTCACCGGGCTTCGCGCAGGACGCCAAGATGGCGAAAATCGCCGCCTGCGAGCCCGAGCACACGCTCAGCGCGCGGGTATCGAGATCGCCCAGGGCTGGGTTCAACCAGCCTTGCGCCGCTTGCAGCGCAGAGCGGGTGGTGGGCTCGTCCTGGTAGGTCGACAACGCTTCGATGCGGTTGCGCCGCAGCACATCGTCAAGGCCCTTGCCAACCAGCTCCGTCATCGAGCCGTTGGCCGGTTGCGGGGGAATGTTCATGGTCAGGTCGATGCGCACCTCATCGCCCGGCTCGCTGACACCGGTGACGAACGATCCGCGACCGCTGTACGAGGCGATCAAGCCGCGATTGCGCGCTTCGGCATAGGCGCGGGTCACTGTGGTCAGGTCGACGCCCAGTTGCGCGGCCAGGGTGCGTTGCGGCGGAACCTGGTCGCCAGACTGCAAAGAACCCGACTGTATGGATTCTGAGATCATGTCGGCGATCTGTATGTATCTTGGTCCACCCTTGGGCTTGAAGGGCCTTGTCCAGCGGGCTTGAGCTGATTCTTTCGTCTCGTCAGCGAGAGGCATGCGAATTCCTCAGGTTGTCAATCCATACGCTCAAGCATAACATGGCATACGGTTACATGTTAAATCCATACAAATGGACTGCGTATGGATTTTATTGTCAGGCACCGGAGAGGCGCAGCAGGGTTGCAACGATAAGCGCTTCTGGGCTGCCAGTCATGGAGATGTTTGATGAATGACTGCCAACTGATCTGCGCCAATCGTCTCGACGATGGCGCAGTGGTCTGGCTGGACGCGGAGCACCAGTGGGTCGAGACCCTTGCGAAGGCCAGTGTCTTTGCCCCG
The DNA here is from genome assembly GCF_025847435.2 of Pseudomonas sp. BT-42-2. Lineage (NCBI taxonomy): Bacteria > Pseudomonadati > Pseudomonadota > Gammaproteobacteria > Pseudomonadales > Pseudomonadaceae > Pseudomonas > Pseudomonas sp. BT-42-2. The sequence goes on along the minus strand of NZ_JAOYTM010000002.1, from coordinate 213,339 downwards.
CAGCAACTCCCTGCCGCCCAGGCTGCGGCGCAACGAGCGGTGGACGCGAACCTGGTGGTCGGCCCGCTGCCCTGCACTGCACGGCTAGTGGACGGCGTTGTCGAGCCGATCGAGCTGCGCGAACGCTTGCGTGCTCGTGGGCCATCGGTGCGCACCGATCTGGGTAAACAGGCGGCCGGCCTAAGCCCACCCGCGAGCGCTGCCCAGCCGCGTCCGGTGATCGCGGCGCAGGTCGAGCACGCTGGGGTCTATCGCTATGACCCGTTCGAGCGCGACTACCTCAAGGCCCGTGCCCGCGAGTTCGAGCAGCAAGTGGCCCGGCGCCTGAGTGGCGAGCTCGACGAAGAAGCGTTCAAGGTCTATCGGTTGATGAATGGCCTGTACCTGCAGTTGCATGGCTACATGCTGCGGGTGGCCATCCCCTATGGCACCTTGAGTGCGATTCAACTGCGCCAGCTGGCCTATGTCGCCAGCACCTACGACAAGGGCTATGGCCACCTCACCACGCGGCAGAACATCCAGTTCAACTGGCCGCACCTGTCCGCTACCCCTGAGATCCTCTCGGTGCTAGCCGATGCTGACCTGCATTGCATCCAGACCAGCGGCAACTGCATCCGTAACGTCACCACTGACCACTTCGCCGGCGCCGCCCAAGATGAAGTGATAGACCCGCGGGTGCACGCCGAAATCCTCCGTCAGTGGTCCACCGACCACCCTGAGTTCACTTATCTGCCGCGTAAATTCAAGATCGCCATTACCGGCAGCCCGATCGACCGCGCAGCGGTGCGCTTTCACGATATCGGCATCCTCGCCACGCGCAACGACCAGGGCCAGGTGGGCTTCCAGATCTACGCAGGTGGAGGGCTGGGGCGCACGCCTATCGTCGGCACGCTGGTGCGCGACTGGCTGGCCGAGCGCGACTTGCTGCGCTATGTCGAGGCGATCTTGCGGGTCTACAACAGCCTCGGGCGGCGCGACAACCTGTACAAGGCGCGGATCAAGATCCTGGTTCGCGAGCTCAAGCCAGCCAAGTTCATCGAGATGATCGAGGCGGAGTTCGCCAGCCTTCCCGCGGACCATCAGCACCTGGAGCCGGGTATCGTCCAGGCGATTCACCAGCGCTTCGTCAAACCGGCCTTCGCGGAGCTGCCCGGCATCTGTGAAGACTACCTCGATGCGCGCACAGCCGATGCCGAGTTTGCCTTCTGGGTGCGCAACAACACCCATCCGCACAAGAAACGCGGGTATATCAGCGCGGTCATCTCGCTCAAGCCCCAGGGCGGTATTCCGGGCGATGTCAGTGCCCAAGAGATGCTGCTGATCGCCGACCTGGCCGAGGCCCATTCGCTCAATGAGATCCGCGTGTCCCATGAGCAGAACCTGGTCTTGCCGCATGTGCGCCTCAGTGAGCTTTACCAGGTCTGGCAAGCGCTGCGCGACGCCGGCCTGGCCACGGCCAACGTCAACCTGATCTCCGATTCGATCGCTTGCCCAGGCATGGACTACTGCAGCTTGGCCACGGCCCGTTCGGTGCCGGTGGCCCAGCGCATCGCGCAGCGTTTCGATGAGGCCCAGCAGCGTGAGATTGGCGAGCTCAAGCTCAACGTGTCCGGCTGCATCAACGCCTGTGCCCACCACCATGTCGCCCACATCGGCATTCTCGGCCTGGACAAGGCCGGGCATGAAAACTACCAGATCACCCTCGGCGGCAGCGCGGCGGAGGATGCCGCGGTGGGCACCATCCTTGGCCGTTCGGTGAGCTACGAAGCACTGCCAGAAGTGGTCGAGGCGATTGTCGCGATCTACCTGCGCGAACGCGTCGAGGGCGAACGCTTCCTGGATACCTACCGCCGCGTCGGCATCGATGTGTTCAAGGAGGTGCTGCGTGACGCTCATTGATCGTAACGGCCTGCCGGTTGCAGACCTGTGGCTGTATCAACAACAAGACGCACCCTTGGTGTTCGCCGAACGCTGCGTGATTCGCCTTGAACAATGGGACGAGTACCTCAGCCAATTCGGCGCGCCTGCCCAAGGTGTGCGGATCAGCGGCGAGCAGGATCCCGCTGGCGTGCTGGCGCTACTGGCCCAGCTCGAAGTGATCGTCATCGACTTTGCCAAGTCGCGCGACGGTCGCGGTTTTACCCTTGCGCGCCTGTTGCGCGAACGGCACGCCTTCGCTGGCGATTTACGTGCCGCCGGGCCGTTGCTGCCCGATCAGTTCTCGATGTTGCTGCAGTGCGGCTTCACCAGCCTGCTGGCCCCGGCCACGGTGCCGCTGGTTCGCTGGCAAGACGCCGCCAGCGCGCGCCTGCAAGCCCAGGCCCGGCCGCGCACGCTGCTCGAGCGCCTTTCCCTAAGTAATGAGGCATAACCATGTTCAGCCTGACAGCCTTGGAGCTGGCACGTATTCAGTTTGGCTTCACCGTGACCTTCCACATCATCTTCCCGGCCATCACCATCGGCCTGGCCTCGTTCCTTGCGGTCCTCGAGGGCCTGTGGCTGTGGAAGAAAGACAACGCCTACCTTGACCTGTACCACTTCTGGTCGAAGATCTTCGCCGTCAACTTCGCCATGGGCGTGGTTTCGGGGTTGGTCATGGCCTATCAGTTCGGCACCAACTGGAGCTTCTACTCGCAGTTCGCCGGCAGTATCACCGGGCCGCTGCTGACCTATGAGGTGCTTACGGCATTCTTCCTCGAGGCCGGTTTCCTTGGCGTCATGCTATTTGGCTGGAACAAGGTCGGGCGCGGGCTGCACTTCTTCGCCACGGCCATGGTTGCCGTCGGCACGATGATCTCCGCGACCTGGATCCTGGCGTCCAACAGCTGGATGCAGACGCCCCAGGGGCATGAGGTGATCAATGGCATCGTGGTGCCGGTCGACTGGTTCGCGATCATTTTCAACCCGTCGTTCCCTTACCGCCTGGCGCACATGGTCACCGCAGCGATGTTGTCGACCGCACTGTTCGTCGGCGCCTCGGCGGCCTGGCACATGCTGCGCGGCACACGCACACCAGCGGTCAAGCGGATGTTCTCCATGGCCATGTGGATGCTGCTGTTCACCGCGCCCTTGCAGGTGGTGATCGGTGACATGCATGGCCTCAACACGCTCAAGCACCAGCCGGCGAAAGTGGCGGCGATGGAAGGCCATTGGAGCAATACCCCTGGTGAAGGCGTGCCGCTGATTTTGTTCGGCATCCCGGACATGCAGGCCGAAACCACCCACTACAAGATCGAGATCCCCAATCTTGCCAGCCTGATCCTGACCCACAGCTTGAACGGTCACATACCGGCACTGAAGGACTTCCCGCCTGAGGACCGGCCCAACGCAACCATCGTGTTCTGGTCGTTCCGGGTCATGGTGGGCTTAGGCGTGCTGATGGTCGTGCTTGGCCTGTGCGGCGCCTGGTTGCGCTGGCGGCACCGGCTGTACGAGTCCAAGGCACTGGCGCGCTTCGCGCTGTGGATGGGGCCATCTGGCCTGGTGGCGCTGCTCGCAGGTTGGTACGTCACCGAGATCGGTCGTCAACCGTGGGTGGTGTATGGGCTGATGCGCACCAAGGATGCGGTGTCCAATCACTCGGCCATGACCCTGTCGGTTGGCCTGGTGGTACTGGTGGTGATGTACCTGGGCATTTTCGGCACCGGCATCGTGTACATGCTGCGCCTGGTTGGCAAAGGCCCGCAGGAGCATGAGCACCATGAACTGGAGGCTGAAATCACGGCCAACCAGCGACCGGCGAGGCCGCTGTCGGCGGTCGATGAGTCGCTGTATTCCTCCACCCCTAAGAACCACTGACGGGAGCGTCTTTCATGGGTATCGATCTTGCGCTGATCTGGTTTCTGATCATCGGCTTCGGCGTGATGATGTATGTGATCACCGATGGCTTTGACCTGGGCATTGGCATCCTCTTTCCGTTCATCCCCGACCGCGACCATCGCGACACCATGGTCAACACGGTCGCTCCGGTGTGGGACGGCAATGAAACCTGGCTGGTACTGGGTGGGGCAGGGCTGATGGCAGCATTCCCCAAGGTCTATGCGATCTTGCTCAGCGCGCTGTACCTGCCTGCCCTGGGGTTACTGGTAGGGCTGGTCTGGCGTGGGGTGTCGTTCGAGTTCCGGTTCAAGGCCGATGATGCGCACAAGCCGTTCTGGGACCGAGCGTTCATGTCCGGCTCGTTCATGGCCGCGTTTTTCCAGGGCGTGATTCTTGGCGCGTTCATCGAGGGTCACCAGATCGTCGATGGCGTGGCTACCGATGGCGTGATGAGCTGGCTGACGCCGTTCAACGTGTTCTGTGGTTTCGGCGTAGTCATCGCCTACGCGTTGCTGGGGGCGACCTGGCTGATCCTCAAGACCGAGGGCGACTTGCAGGCGCGAATCATGCGCGCGACCGGGCCGATCACCTTGGCAACCGTACTGTCGATGCTGGTGGTGAGCGTCTGGACGCCGCTGACCCACCCGGCGATCTTCGAGCGTTGGTTCAGTCTGCCGAACTTCTGGTTCTTCCTGCCGGTGCCAGCGCTGGTGCTGGTGGCGACCTGGGCGATCTTGCGTTCGCTGCGCGGCGAGCCGCATGCCGGGCCGTTCATCTGGTCGCTGGTGCTGATCTTCCTGGGCTACACCGGTTTGCTGATCAGCATCTGGCCTTACGTGCTGCCGCCTAGCCTGACCATCTGGGAAGCCGCGGCACCGCCGCAGAGCCTGGGCTTTGCGCTGGTGGGGGCGCTGTTCATCATTCCATTCATCCTCGGTTACTCGGCGTGGTCGTATTACGTGTTCCGGGGCAAAGTCAAAGTCGGCGAGGAGTTTCATTGATCATGAATTCATCTACTACCAAGGGTCCTGGGTGGAGCAAGCGTCTGCTGTGGTTGCTGGCGATCTGGGCGGCTAGTGTCATGGCGCTGGGTGCGGTTGCGTTGGCTACCCGGCTGGCCATGAGGTTTGCGGGGATGACGGCTTAAGCTGTTGCGCTTGGGTTGTCGGTCAGGGTCTGGGGTTCGCTTCAGGCCCTTTTTTTGGTTGTTCGAAAGGGGCTGGGTTCTTCTGGGTTCAGAGCCTGTGGGCAGTTGTGGTGGCTATTCCGGCCTCTTCGCGGGCAAGCCCGCTCCCAAAGGGTTCGTGGCGTGCGCAGGATCTGCGTGGTGTCAGTGCTGGTTCAACGCTGGATTGAAATCGGCGCGGTACCTGTGGGAGCGGGCTTGCCCGCGAAGAGGCCAGTAGCGCCGCCACATCAAACGGATAAGCTCAGTATCCTAGGCCCAGAACCCCAAGAACCTATTCTTCCAACCACCGCAGACTATTGAAATTACTCAACCGCCGATCCCCCTCAGCACACTCCAATCCCTGCACCGAACCCAGCAACAAAACCTTCTGCAAACTCCGCTCACCCACCTGCCAAGCCTGCTGCAAAACCGGCAACAAACGCCGCGGCACCACGCTGAACATCGGCTGCCAATACCCAGCCTGACGCACCATGGCCGCGCTATCGTGCTCAACCGCCAGCCGCAGCAGTTCCTCAATCAACCCCTGATCAATCAGCGGCGCATCGCAGGCCAGTACGACAACCCATTCATGCCGAGCCGCCTCGACACCGGCAATCACCCCAGCCAACGGCCCGGGATAGTCCGCTTCGGCATCCCTCACCAATTGATCGGCAAAAACCCGATAGGCCTCCTGATTGCGGTTGCAGGAAATCACTACGTCATCGCTCAAGTCGCGTACTACCCGTTGCACATGCGCCACCAGCGGCTCGCCGCGCCAGCACACCAGGCCTTTGTCACGGCCACCCATGCGCTGGCCGCGACCACCGGCCAAAATGAGGATGGAGCAGGGGGGAAGGGCAGCGGACATAAAAAGGGTTCCTGGCGGTTAAGCCAGAAACCCTCCCATGTCGCAGGTGGCTTGTCCAGTCAGCCTTCGCTGACGACCGCCGCGGTATGCTTGGCCTTGCCGCGCCCAGCCAAACGCATCACCAGCACAAAGAATACCGGCACGAACACCACCGCCAAGGTCGCACTGAGCATGCCGCCGATCACCCCGGTGCCAATCGCTTGTTGGCTGGCGGAGCTGGCACCGGTGGCGATGGCCAGCGGCACCACGCCGAGGATGAACGCCAGCGAGGTCATCACGATTGGCCGCAGGCGCAGGCGTGCAGCGTGTACGGCAGCGTCCACAGGGTCTTGGCCCTGGTCGACCAGGCTCTTGGCGAACTCGATGATCAGGATGGCGTTCTTGGCCGAAAGGCCGATCAACGTGATCAGGCCGACCTTGAAGAACACGTCGTTGGGCATGCCGCGCAGGGTCACGGCCAAGACCGCGCCGAGTACCCCCAGGGGCACTACCAGCAGCACGGCAGTGGGGATCGACCAGCTCTCGTACAGCGCCGCCAGGCAGAGGAACACCACCAACAGCGATAGCGCCATCAGCAACGGCGCCTGGCTACCAGACAGACGCTCTTGCAGTGACAAACCGGTCCATTCCAGGGCAGTGCCTTCGGGCAGTTGGTCGACCAGGCGCTGGATTTCTGCCATGGCCTCGCCGGAGCTGTAGCCAGCCGCCGGCTCGCCGGAGATCGCCACCGCCGGATAGCCGTTATAGCGGGTCAGCTGCACCGGGCCACTGACCCAGTTGGCCTGGACGAAGGCTCCCAGCGGCACCATCTTGCCGCTGGTGTTGCGTACGTGGATCTTCAGCAGGTCTTCGACCTGGCTGCGCTGGTCGCCTTCAGCCTGCACCACCACCCGCTGCATACGGCCCTGGTTGGGGAAGTCGTTGACGTAGTTGGAGCCCACCGCGGTGTCCAGCACAGCGCCAATGTCGGCGAATGACACGCCCAGGGCGTTGGCCTGGCGTCGGTCGATTTCCAGCTGCACCTGCGGGCTCTCGGCCAGCGACTCTTCACGCACGTTGACCAGCACCTTGCTCTTGCGCGCATTGTCCATCAGCTCGTCACGCGCTGCCATCAACCGCGCATGGCCAAGCCCACCGCGGTCTTGCAAGCGGAACTCGAAGCCAGTGGACTCGCCCAGGCCGTCGATCGGCGGCGGCAGCACCGAGTAGGCGATGGCATCCTTGAGCTGACTGAAAGCCAGGGTCGCCCGGTCGGCGATGGACTGGGCGCTGTCGTCGGCACCACGCTCGGACCAGTCTTTGAGGGTGGTAAAGGCCAGTGCTGCGTTCTGGCCACTGCCGGAGAAGCTGAAGCCCAGGATCAGCGTGGTGTTGCCCACTCCAGGCTCCTCGGCGTTGTGCGCTTCGATCTGGGCGGCGATCTGCTCGGTACGGGCGCGACTGGCGCCAGGCGGCAGTTGGATATCGGTAATGGTGTAGCCCTGGTCTTCGGTGGGCAAGAAGGCGGTCGGCAGCTGGCTGAAGCCAAGGCCCAGCGCCACTAACAGCAGGCCATACACCAGCAAGTAGCGGCCACTGCGCTTGAGTGCCTGCACCACCCAACGCTGATAGCCGTTGCTCATGCCGTCGAAACGTCGGTTGAACCAGCCAAAGAAGCCTTTGCGCTCATGGTGTTCGCCCTTGGCCACTGGCTTGAGCAAGGTCGCGCACAGCGCCGGGGTCAGGCTCAGGGCAAGGAATGCCGAGAACAGGATCGATACTGCCATCGATACCGAGAACTGCTGGTAGATCACCCCCACCGAACCTTTCATGAAGGCCATCGGCAGGAACACCGCCACCAATACCAGGGTAATCCCGACGATAGCGCCGCTGATCTGGCCCATGGCCTTGCGCGTAGCTTCTTTGGGTGGCAGGCCTTCTTCGGCCATGATCCGTTCGACGTTTTCCACCACCACGATGGCATCGTCCACCAGGATGCCGATCGCCAAAACCATGCCGAACAGGGTCAGCACGTTGACCGAGAAACCCAGCGCCAGCATCACGGCAAAGGTGCCCATCAGCGCCACGGGTACCACCAGGGTCGGGATCAGCGTGTAGCGCAGGTTTTGCAAGAACAGGAACATCACCGCGAACACCAGCAGCATCGCCTCGAACAGGGTGGTGATCACCTGCTGGATCGACACCTTGACGAACGGCGAGGTGTCGTACGGGATGTCGTACTTGACCCCTTCGGGGAAGTAGTGCGCCAACTGGGCCATCTTCTCGCGCACCAGGGTCGCGGTTTCCATGGCGTTGGCGCCGGGCGACAGCTGCACGGCAAAGGCCGTCGATGGCTTGCCATTCAGACGCGTGCCGTACTGGTACTCCTGGGCGCCGATCTCGACCCGGGCGACATCACCGATGGTCACGCTGGAGCCGTCGGGGTTGGCGCGCAGGACGATGGCGGCAAATTCCTCAGGCAGGCTCAGCTGACCCTTGACCACCACGTTGGCGGTTATTTCCTGGGTGGGGCGGCTGGGCAGGTCGCCGATACTGCCAGGGGCGACTTGCGCGTTCTGTGAGGCAATCGCTTCGGCGACATCGTTGGGCGTGAGGTTGAAACCGATCAGCTTGCGTGGGTCGATCCAGATCCGCATGGCTCGCTCCGAGCCATACAGCTGGGCCTTGCCGACGCCCTTGAGGCGGCGGATCTCGTTCATCACGTTGCGCGCGAGGATGTCACTGAGCGCGGTTTCATCCAGGCTGCCGTCCTCGGAGGTGAGGGTGGCCAGCAAGAGGAAGCCGGTGGAGACCTTCTCCACCTGCAAACCTTGCTGGGTCACCGGCCGCGGCAGGCGCGACTCGACTACCTTGAGGCGGTTTTGCACATCGACCTGGGCCAGGTCCGGGTGGGTGCCTGGCTCGAAGGTCGCGGTAATAGTGGCGCTGCCCAGGCTGCTCTGCGAGGAGAAGTACAGCAGGTTGTCGGCACCGTTGAGCTCCTGCTCGATCAGACTGACCACGCTCTCATCCATGGTCGCCGCCGAGGCGCCGGGGTAGACGGCGTAGATTTCCACCTGCGGCGGCGCCACATTAGGGTACTGGGCCACCGGCAATTGCGGGATCGCCAGGGCGCCGGCCAGCAGGATGAACAGTGCGATCACCCAGGCGAATACCGGGCGGTCGATAAAGAACTGCGGCATGAATCAGGCCCTCACTGGCCGTTGTGCTGGACGATCGGAAGCGCGTCCTGTGATGAATCGACTTGCACCTGGTCGCCGGCCTTGACGTGTTGCAGGCCTTCGACCACCACCCGCTCACCTGCGGCGAGACCTTCGCTGACGATCCAGCGATCACCCTGGGCGCTGCCCAGGACGATCTGCCGTTCGCTGATACGGGCTTGCGCGTCGACCACCAGCACCTTCGGCACGCCCGCGCTGTCACGCAAGATCGCCCGCTGTGGCACGCTGATGCCCTTGGGCTGCACAGCCTGCTCCAGGCGCACGCGCACATAGCTGCCAGGCAGCAGGTCGAGATCCGGGTTAGGGAACTCGCTGCGCAGGGTGATCTGGTTGGTGCTCGGGTCGACGCTGATGTCGGAGAACAGCAACTTGCCCGCCAGCGGGTAGGCACTGCCGTCATCCTGGATCAAGGTAGCCTTGGCCTGGCCTTCGCCGACCTGGCTCAGCTCGCCGGCGCGCAAGGCACGGCGCAGGGCATTGAGTTCGCGAGTCGACTGGGTGACGTCGGCATGGATCGGGTCCAGTTGTTGGATGGTAGCCAGCGGCGTGGATTCGTTCTGACCGACCAGCGCACCTTCGGTCACCAGCGCGCGGCCGATGCGCCCAGAGATCGGCGCGGTGACCGTGGCGTAACCCAGGTTCAGTCGCGCCCGCTCCAGGGCAGCCTTGGCCTCGGCGACTTCGGCATCAGCTTGGAGCAACGCAGCGCGAGCATTGTCGTACTCCTGGCGGCTGACCGCCTTGTCGTCGACCAGTTGGCTGTAGCGTTGCGCTTGCAGGCGCGCCTGGTAGCGGGTGGCCTCAGCCTTGGCCAGGGTAGCGCGGGCGCTGTCGTGGTCGGCCTTGAAGGGCGCCGGGTCGATCAGGAACAGCACCTGGCCTTGCTTGACGTCGCTGCCTTCACGGTACACCCGCTTGAGTACCACCCCTGCGACCCGTGCACGCACCTCTGCCGTGCGCGGCGCCAGGATGCGCCCGCTCAGTTCGGTGCTGATCGCCAAGGGCTGGACCTGTACGGTTTCCACCCGCACCTGCGGTGTGGAGGCTTGTTCTTGCTGCTCGGCAGCATCGTCGCAGCCAGCGAGTAATACGCTCAGCAGCACCAAAGGCGCCAAACGGCGCAGGCGGGTAGGGCAGTGAGTAGACATGCGGGGTTTTCCGAAAATGACCAGGCGTATGCTAAAGCAGGCGCTCTCGGCGTGGGTGTGAAGCAGTGTAGGACGAGTGTGAAAAAGTGTAAGGAATGCCGCTGGCCAGGCGTAGGATTCTATATCCTGCTTCTCACCCTTTCGCTATTACGCCCTTTATGCCGAACATTCTCCTGGTCGAAGACGACAGTGCCTTGTCTGAATTGATCGCCAGCTACCTGCAACGCAACGACTTTCATGTCCGGGTGATCGCCCGGGGCGACCACGTGCTGGAAGCGTTTCGCCGTGACAAACCTGACCTGGTGGTGCTCGACCTGATGCTGCCGGGCCTCGACGGCCTGCAAGTGTGCCGCCTGCTGCGCCAGGAATCCCAGGGCCTACCGATTCTCATGCTGACCGCCCGCGACGATAGCCACGATCAGGTGCTGGGGCTGGAGATGGGCGCCGACGACTACGTGACCAAACCCTGCGAGCCGCGCGTGCTGTTGGCCAGAGTGCGCACCCTGCTGCGCCGTAGCACTATCAATGAGCCGCGCCTGGAAAGCGACCTGATCCTGGTGGGTGGTCTGCAGATCAACCTGGCCGAACGCACCGTGACCTGGCGTGGCGAGGAGGTCGAGCTGTCCAGCGGCGAGTACAACCTGTTGGTGGTGCTGGCGCGCAATGCCGGCGAAGTGCTCAGCCGCGACCGCATCCTGCAGCAGTTGCGCGGCATCGAGTTCAACGGCACCGACCGCTCGGTGGACGTGGCAATCTCCAAACTGCGCCGCAAGTTCGACGACAACGCCGGCGAAGCGCGCAAGATCAAGACCGTGTGGGGCAAGGGCTACTTGTTCAGCCGCGTCGAGTGGGAGTTCTGAGCGCATCATGCTGAAGATCCTGGTGCGCCTGTACCTGGTGATCATCGTCGCCTATGCCGGTGCCTTGTTGCTGATCCCCGACGCTATCGTTGGGGCCTTCCATGAGCGCTTCATGGCCTACAACCTCGACCAGGCCAAGGGCGTGCAGTCATTGATCGTGCGCCAGTTCCAGCAGGCACCGCGCGAGCAGTGGCCAGCGGTGGAAAGCGACCTGGCGGCGCACTTCACGCCGTTGCAGGTCAAGCTGCTCAAGTGGGACGAAGCCGAGCTGACGCAGGCCGAGCGGGCGCGTCTTGAACATGGATTGAAGGTGGTGCGCATCGGCGACTGGGGCTATTACCAGACCGCCCTGGCAGCGCTCGACCAGGACTGGCTGGTGAGCCTGCACAGCCCGCCGGACCCGGTCGATATCAATGTGTTGTCCTGGGGCGTGACGGTGTTGATCGGCGCCGCCATGCTCGGTTGCCTGCTGGTCTGGGTGTGGCCACACTGGCGCGACCTGGAGCGACTCAAGGAAACCGCCCGACGCTTGGGCCAGGGGCAGATGTCGGAGCGCACGCACATCTCGGCGCACTCGAACATCGGCGAACTGGCCGGGGTGTTCGACACCATGGCCGGCGACCTGGAACGCCACGTCAACCAGCAGCGCGAGCTGCTCAATGCGGTGTCGCATGAACTGCGCACGCCGTTGACCCGCCTGGATTTTGGCCTGGTGCTGCTGTTCGACGAGGTTCCGCCAGCCAGCCGCAAGCGCCTGCTGGAGCTGGTCGGGCATGTGCGCGAGCTGGACGAACTGGTGCTCGAATTGCTGTCTTACAGCCGCTTGCAGAATGCTGAGCAGGCCCGCGAGCGGGTCGAGGTGTCGTTGCTGGAGCTGGTCGACAGTGTGCTCGGCGGCTTTGCCGAAGAGCTCGATGGGCGCGGCATCCAGTGGGAAGTGCGCGCCGATGACAAGCTGCCGCGCTTTGTCCTCGATCCGCGCCTGACCGCCCGCGCAGTGCAGAATTTGGTGCGCAATGCCATGCGCTACTGTGACGAAAGCCTGCTGTTGCGGCTCAAGCTGGAAGCCGATGGTGCGTGTTTGTTGACGGTTGAGGATGACGGCATTGGCATTCCGGTCGAAGAGCGTGAGCGGATCTTCCAGCCGTTCTATCGACTCGATCGCAGCCGCGATCGCAATACCGGCGGGTTTGGCTTGGGTCTGGCGATCAGCCGGCGGGCGATCGAGGGGCAGGGTGGCACACTGACGGTGGCGCAGTCGGTGTTGGGGGGGGCGCAGTTCAAGATTCGTTTGCCTGCCAGTTGAGAGGGTGTTTGTTCCGGCCTCTTCGCGGGCAAGCCCGCTCCTACAGGTTTTTGTCGAGGGGCTGCGGGCGTGGGGTGACCACGCAGCGGCAGGTACTGGACCTGTGTCAGGCGCCCCCCAACTGGGCAGTCCACAACACGAACCGATCCTTGCCCGAATGTTTTGCCTCATACAACGCCTGGTCGGCACGTAGCAGCGCCACGCTCAGGCTATCGCCGGCGTTGACTTTGGCCAGGCCGATGCTGATCGTCACCGGATGCGGCCCCAGGTCTTCGCGCACGCGCTTGCACAATGTCGCGACCTGTCGCTCGGCAGCTTGCTGATCCAGGCCCTGGAAGAAGATCGCGAATTCCTCGCCGCCAAGCCTGGCGAACTCGAAACCTGCCATCGATGCCTTTATATGACCAGCCACACGCTTGAGCACTTCATCGCCACTATCATGGCCAAATTGGTCGTTGACCTTCTTGAAATTGTCGATGTCGATCATCGCCAGGAATTGCCCCGGCGGCGCTTGCTGCAACTGGCGTTCGGCCTTGACCATGAACGAGCGGCGGTTGGGTATTTCAGTTAGCACATCGACATAAGCTTGCTCCAACAGCACCTTGGACATGTAGAAGTTGTGTAGCTTGGCCTGGCGGATGCGCAGGTAGCTGTAGATCACCAGGCCGCTGAGGAACACCGCATAACTGAGCAGCATGGCGGCTTCCAGATCATCCAGGTCGATATTGGTACCGTAGAAGGGGTTGAGCATCGCCCAGCAGATGGCCATGGCGCAGAAGAACGACCAACGCCGTACTGGCAGCACCGAAACGCTGTAGAGCACCGTCGACACGCCGAGCACCAGCCATACCGGACGCAGGGCGATAGGGATGCCCTCGATCACCAGGCGCATGCCTAAGGTGATCACGGCGATGAACAGCAAGTTGAGCACATCGAAGTGGTGGCTTTTGCGGGTGAAACCCAGGACCACGGTGATACAGCCCAGTAAACCCATGAACAGGCCAGACAGCCAGGTGAAGCCTTGATCGCCCAGGTAACTGACGATCAGGTCGAAGATCAGCCAGATGCCAATGCTGCAGCAGAAGATCAACTGGCAGAACGGGCGCATCAACTCGAATTCGTGCTGGCGAAATTCCGCGCGCAGGGCGGCGGGGGCGACCTGCTTGCGCACGTGCTCTTCGATGGTTTTGAACATGGTTTAGTCGGGGACTCCTTGCTGGCTGTACTGGCCTCATCGCGGGGCAAGCCGGCTCCCACGTGTAGCGCCGATCATTCGCGTGGGAGCGGGCTTGCCCCGCGATGAGGCCGGTGAAACCCACTCAATTGACCGGCAATAAACCCTGCGCCCAAGGCCGATAACGCAAGGCGAACACTGCTTCGGCGTGGCACCCACCGCTCAGCGCTGGGGGCGCAGGCTCTGCGCGAAATGGCTGCCCCGGCGCGCTGGTCTGGCGAAACGCCTCCCGGACGATGCCGACCCGGCAGGGCAGCGCCTGTTCATAGCCCTGGCGCACCAGCGCCGGCAAGCGCCCAGTACCTGCGCCATCCTGCCACCAGACAGTCAAGCCCATGCCGCTCAACTGTTCCAGCCACACACCAGTGACCCGCGGCGACAGCTTGCCGGCGCTGAACGCGCTGATATGCAGCGGCTTGCCCAGTTGCCGGTTGAATGCCTGCAACTGGCTGTGCAGCGCCTCGCGGCGGGCAGCATCACCAAAGTGCAGGTCGTCCAGCTCCATGGGCAGGTACCAGCCCGCGACCGGCACGTCCCATTTCGTCTGGACCTGATGCAGCTGGGTCAGCGAACGGCCCAGTTGCGCTTTCCAGTAGTCCGACAGCCCCTGGGCGTCCAATTGCTCGATGCGTTGGTAGTAGCCGGGGTCCATGTACAGCCCAAGCACCAGTTCCAGGCCTTGCGCGTGGGCTTCGCGCAGGCTGTTGGCCAACCAGCCCTGAGCGCCACCGAAATCGCTGTCGCCATAGGCACTCCACTGCACGATCAAGGTCTTGCCGCCCTGGGCCACGGTGGCGCGCCACAGCTGTTGCCACTGGGCCGGGGTGAGCGCTGCATCGCGGTTCAGCGGTTGATAGAACAGGCGCTGGTCGGCCAGCGCCGGTAGGCACAACAGCAGCATGCCAATTGCCAGGAGCTTGCGCATCAGAAGGTCATCTCCACACCCAGGAGCACGCCGTTGGCCCGCTCATAGAGGTTGCCGCCCAGTGCCTGCTGGTACTCGGCGCGCACTTTCAACGAGCCGCGGTAGGCGTTGTAGCGATCATCATCGAACCACCATTGCCAGCGCAGGCCGACGCCGCTGCGCAGATCCTGGCGCCAGTCGTTGCTGGGGTCTTGGCTGGCGAACTCGACAAAGCCATAGGGCATGATCGTCTGCGGCGAGTCGACCGGCAGTTTCCAGGCGTGCCCTTGCTGATAGCGCGACAGCCAGGCGTGGTCGCCGGCGCGAGTCCACCAGGCAGCGTCGAGGTAGAGGAAGCGCTCGTTCCATTGATCTTCATCGATGCGCCAGTCGTTACGCCAATCGCCCTGGTCGAGCACCGAGGCGGTGGCGCGCAGCAGCAAGTCGTTGCTCGACTCGGCGTGCCCGCGCAGATCGCCCCAGTTATCGCCGACCTTGCTCGGGCTGAGCAACTGGCCAAGGCTCAAGCCGTTGTAGTGCTGGTCGTCGATCTGGCGCTGGTGATAAAGCTCGGCATAGAGGTTTAGGTTGGCCTGGCCGAACGGTTTCCAGCGCAGGCCTACGCCAGTGCCCATGCTTTGCGCGTAGTCGGAGCGCCCCGGACCGCCAAACAGCACCCGGCCATACACCGACAGGGTACTGCCATTGCGGCTGGGCTGTTCGCCCAGGGCATGGTCCCACATCGCCAGTTGCACGTTCTGCGAGCGCGCCCGGCGCTCGCTACGACCGGTGTCGAAGTTGTCGTTGGTCGAGGTACCGGCGGGTGACCAGGTGCTGGCCAGGGTGATGCTGTCGCGCCGCGACAGGGTTTCGTGGGCACGGCGCTGGCGGTATTTGCGCGCCTCCAGGCTGCCGTATTCGTCGTCGCCGTCGACCACATGCTGCTCCACATCGATGACGCGGCGCAGTTCGCGGCGGGCCGAGGCACTGTCTTCGACTTCGTCATAGCGCAGCGCCAGGGTTTCGCCGAGGCGGTAGTCCTCGGGAAAATCGCGGGTCGAACGCTCAAGGTAGGGGATCGCTGCGCGGCGCTGTTGCGGGTCCGCCGAGCTTGCCAAACGCATGCCGTAGTCGGCGCGGTAGCGCGGCTGGTCAGGCGCCAGGCGCACCGCTTCGGCGAGCCAGGCGGTGCTTTGCGCACTGTCACCCGCGGCTTGGGCGGTGCCCGCGGCGGCGTAGTAATGATCGGCTCGTGGGGTGTGCGCCAGCGCCTGGCGTTGCCGGTTGAGCGCTGTGTTGAAATCGCCCTGGCGCTGGGCGATGGCGGCGCCCAAGGCCCAATCATCGGGGCTGTTGTGCGCTGCCGCCTGCCAATAGCGCTGGGCGGCTTGGGCGTCGCCTGCATTCAAGGCGCCTTGTGCGGCGGTCAGGCGGGCGTTGTCGGTCCAGGCCTCGGCGGGCAGGCTGCGCCAGATTGGCAGGGCCGCTTCAAAGTCACCCGCTGCCTGCAGGGCATAGGCCAGCGGCAGACGGCTGGCAATGTCGCCCAGGCCTTCTGCGGCCTGGTAATAAACCACCGCTTCGCCGGGATGCTCGGGCATGGCGCAGCGGCCTAGGGCACGGTACTGGCCGGGTTCGGTTGGTTTAGCCGGGATTGCCCCGCGCACCGCATCGCACTGTCCGGCTTCGGCCAGGCGCGCGAGCAGTTGCGCCCGGGTGGCGGCGTCCACCCGGGGGGCCAGCGCCAGCATGCGGCGGCTGTCCAGCGGGCCATCATTGCGTGCGTAAAGGTTGCCCAGGCGCCGCAGCAGGGACGGCGTCAAGCGGCCCTGGCGACGGTCGTAGGCCTGCTCGAGCAGGTGCCGTGCGCGCTCGGCCTGGCCTTGTTCGACTAGCAGAAAACTGGCTTGTTCGAGCGCCGCCAGGTCGCCGCTTTGCCGGTAACGCTGCTCCCACTGCGCGGCGGTGCGCGGCTGCGGTGGTTGCGGCGGGTCGCCATACAGGCGTTGCTTGAGCACGGCATAGGCGCGTGGGTTGTCGTCGCGGGTACAACCCTTGAGCTGCTCGCGGGCCAGCGCAGGATCGTGTCGCGACAGCCAGTCGACCGTTTCCAGGCACGGTTTGCCGAGCTGGTTGCTCAGCTGCTGGACCTGCGCCGCGTTATCGCCCTGGCGCGCCAGTTCCCACAGTTGCTGGCGCTGCTCGGGGTGTTGTAGCTGCTCACTGGGCAGGCTTTGCAGCCAGCGCTCGGCCTGCTGATTATGGCCCACGGCAATTGCCCGGTTGGCCATGGCCAGGCGCGTCTGGTTGGCCACCTCGGCCGATGGCGCACTGGCCAGGAGCTTGTTCAGGCCGTTTTCGTCGACTCGCTGCACGTAGGCGTTGGCCAGGCGCTGCCAGTCCTCGGCCGACAGCTGGCCCTTGTCGGCCAAGGGTTGCAGTTGCTCGATGGTCTCGCCCCAATTGCGCAGCTGTTCGGCGAAGTTGGCCCTCGTCAGGCGCAAGACCATGCCGTCGCCATGCGCCGGCAGTTGGTTGAGCCACGCCAAGGCTCGCCCGGCGCCTCCGAACTTGGCCAGGCTCATGCTGTAGGCCTGCCACAGGCGCACACGGGTGTTGCCTTCGCTGCTGGCGATCCAGCCCTCGACCTGGCTGGCCGGTGGCGGGTCTTGCTCGATCCAGGTCAAGCGCAGTTCGAGCAGGGCGTCGGCGTGCTCGGGGCTGTTCTGCAACTGCTCGGCCATTGCCTGGGCTTCTTTATAGCGGCGCTGGTGGGCCAGTGCCGACATCAGCAAGGCACGTGCCTCATCGTTGTTCGGTACCCGGCCGAGGACATGGCGAGTCAGCCGCTCGACCTCGGCCCAGTTGTCTTTCTGCGCCTCGCGATAGCCACGCTCCATGAAGGGATAGCTGGTGAAACGCTGGAAGTCAGTCATCGGCGCTGCCAATGCCGGCAGGGCGGTGGAACACAGCAACAAGGTAGTCAACGTCAGGGAAATACCGGGCTTCATGCCACCTCCCGCGTCAGGTCATAGGCAGCCTGCTGTTCGCTGGCTTGTTCGGCGAGGGCCTGTTGCAGCACCTGCTCGGTGATGATGCCGCGGGCGATCAGGTGCTCGCCCAGGCTCATGGTGTCGGGGTCGAAATCGATCAGCGCCTGATTGAACAAGGTAGCCGGGACCATACCGCGCACCTGCAGGAGTGCACCGAGCATCACCTGGTGGGTACTGACATTCTCGATCAGCTCGGCGTCATCCTGATGGCGCTCAAGCACGGCCAGCATCTGTTGGGTCTCGGGTTTTTGCCAGGGGCTGGGATAGTGATAACGCAGGCCCAGGGTTACCCGCCCCTGGGGCGCCAAGCGGCTGCGCACCGGGCGCTTGAGCTGGCGGCTGATGACCCCCAGCGACACCTGGCTGACTGGGCTTTCACTGGCCAGCACCAGCGTGTCGCCATCTTCCGCTACTGGCAGCACGCCATAGTGAACGGCCAGGCGGCGGGGGAGTTTGCCGATCAACGCTGGGGCGATTTTGAACGGATTGAGTGGCGCCCAGGGCAGCTCCAGCTGTTCAGCCAGGGTTTCGACCAGTTGCTCGGTGGTCAGCCATCCACGCAACAGCAGCTCGCGCCCCAATCGTCGGCGCACTGGGCTGGTGATGGCTTGTTCAAGTTGCGCTTCGCTGATGTAGCCTTTTTCAACCAGACGATGGCCCAGGGGCGTGCGTGCCGGTGAGGCGAGGGCCGGGAATTCGTGGGTGGTCTTGTCCCAGGCCACTCGCCGTGAATCACCCATTTCCATCACTTGGCGCAGGGCACGCAGGTTGGCGAAGAAATTGACGAAGTTGCTCCACATCATCCGCGGCGCCGACAGCAGCCCTTCGCCAATACCGTAGTAGCGAGTGACGAACCACCCACGCTGGAAAAGCCGATTGATCAGCAACAAGCCGTTGAGCCAGAGCAGGGTGGAGAGCAGCCAACTGTCACCCAGGATTGACATGAAACGCCACGATTCGGGGGCGATCACCGTCACCAGCCACATCGCCAACAGGACCAGGAACAACAGGTTGACCAAAAAGCTCAGCAGGTAGGCGAACAGCCCGCGCCGGTCACGCCACAGGAAGTAATTGAGCGCGCCCTTGCGGCTCCAGCCCAGGTTGCTGGTGCCTTGGAACACGATGCCGACGATCCAGCGCGACTTTTGCCGGATGGCATGCTGCCAGTCGCGCGGGAAGTGCTCGCGCACGCAGATCACTTGGGAGAAGGCCCGGCTCATGCCGAAACGCCATTCGTGCTTGAGCGCCAGCGCCGGGTCGGTGATGGAATAACGGGCGAAGATGCACTTCATGCCTTTTTGTTTCAGGCGAAAACCGATGTCGTAGTCCTCGGTCAGACTCTGCACATCGAACGCGATGCCGTCCCCGTCCTCAAGCAGCGCGCTGATCGCCCGCCGGCTGAAGCAGGTGCCGACCCCGGCACTGGGCACTTGCCCGGTCAACGCTTCGCGGACGATGACATCCTTGCCATGGTTTTCGGCGAACTCATCCACGTAGTGCCCAGCGGTGAAGCCTTTCCATTCTGGCGCGTAGGGATACACCGGGATCTGGATCATGTCCTTGTTGGGCAGCAGATAGTTGAACAGGCGCAGTTCCATTGGCGAGATGACGTCTTCGGCGTCATGCAGGATGAACCCGGCGAACTCGATGCGTGCGTCCTGCTCAAACCGCAGGATGGCGTCGATGATGTTGTTCAGGCAGTCGGCCTTGCTGGTCGGGCCTGGACGGGCGCAGACCACTTTGTGCACGTTGGGATAGTGCAGGCACACCGCGTCGACATCGGCCTGGGTCTGCGGATCGTTGGGGTAGGTGCCGACGAAGATCTGGTAGTTCTCGTAGTCGATGGTCGAAGCGGCCAGGCGCGCCATCTCGCCGACCACGCCCACTTCGTTCCAGGCTGGCACCATGATCGCCAGGGGTTTTTCCGGCACTTCGAACAGGCGTTTCTCGTCGGCCGGTTCGTATTTGTCATAGATCCGGAAGCGCCGCACCAGCTTGCGGCCCCAGTAGCACAGGTCGATGAACAGGTCATCCAGGCCGAGCAGGAACATCAGGCTAGCGAGGATGATGGCGAGAATCTTCAGGCCGAACAGCACATAGGTCAGAAAATCGATAAAGGCCAGGCTCATGCGTCATCTCGTCCGTTTTCGCGCTCCTCGAACCAGCGTTGCAGGCGTTCGGCAATGCGCTCGCTGGCATGGCCGTCGCCGAACGGGGTGTACACCCGAGCCATTTGCCGATACGCCGCGGGGTCATCGAGCAGTTGGCTGGTTTCCTTGACGATGCGTTCGGTGAGGGTGCCGACCAGCTTGACCGTACCGCCTTCGAGCACTGACGGACGTTCAGTGACCTTGCGTAGGACCAACACCGGCTTGCCCAGCGCCGGCGCTTCTTCCTGGACCCCGCCGGAATCGGTGAGGATCACGTGGGCGCGGTCCATCAGCCAGACGAAGTGCTGATAATCCTGGGGGGCGACCAAATGGATGTTGTCGCGGCCCGAGAGCACGCCGTAGACAGCTTTTTGCACCTGGGGGTTGAGGTGCACCGGGTAGACGAACTGCACGTCTGGGTAGCGCAAGGCCAACTCCGCCAGCGCCAGGCAGATGCGCTCGAAACCCGCGCCGAAGTTTTCCCGGCGATGGCCGGTGATCAGCACCATACGCTGATCATCGCCCAGCGCTGCCAGCGGCGAATCGGCTGCCGGATGCCAGCCGCTGGTGTTCAGATGCTCGCGCATCCACAGCAGCGCGTCGATCACGGTATTGCCGGTCACTTCAATGTGTTCGGCGGGCACGTGCTCGCCCAACAGGTTGTCGCGAGACTTGGTAGTAGGGGTGAAATGCAGATCGGCGAGCACCCCGGTCAGGCGCCGGTTGGCCTCTTCCGGCCAGGGTTGCTGCAGGTTACCGGTGCGCAGCCCGGCTTCGACATGGCCGATGGGGATGCGCCGGTGAAAGGCGGCGAGGGCGGCGATGAAACTGGTGGTGGTATCGCCGTGGACCAGCACGATGTCCGGGTTTACCTGTGCGTAGGCCTGGTCAATCTTGTCCAGTAGGTCGCGGGCCAGGCCATTGAGGGTCTGGTTCTTGGTCATCACCTGCAGGTCCTGATCGACCGACAGGCCGAAGGCGCTCAGCACCTGTTCGAGCATTTCCCGGTGTTGGCCGGTGGAGCAGATATGCAGGTCGAGCTCGGGCCATTGGCGCAGTACGCGCGCTAGCGGAGCCATTTTGATCGCTTCTGGGCGGGTACCGAAAACCATCATGACGGTATGGGGCATCGTCTCACTCCTCGTCCGATTCCGTGTCCGAAGTTGTACGAATGCGTCGCGCTTGTAGGAGTTAGATACAAGCAGGGGAACCAGGGGTTGTCCAATTGCGGGCGCAGCTGCCAGCGGATGCTGCAAAGGTTGAAGATCCGCCCAGAGCGGCGTACCGTTTCTGTCCATTTCTCATCAGGAGGCCCCCATGCAAGGCAAGGCCCGCAAGATCGTCCAGGCCATCTGCTATGAAGTCATCGCCGTGGCCTGCGTAGCGCCGGCGCTGTCGTTGATGTTCGACGCAGGCATGGCCCATTCGACGGTGCTGTCGGTGCTGATGTCGGGCATCGCCATGAGTTGGAACATGGGCTACAACTGGGCCTTCGAGCGCTGGGAGGCACGTCAGCACCAGCGTACCCGTACCCTGTTGCGCCGGGTGCTGCATGCCTTGGGCTTCGAGGGCGGCCTAGTGTTGATCCTGCTGCCGCTGGTGGCGTTCTGGCTCGACATCAGCCTGTGGCAGGCATTGCTGACCAACCTGGCCTTGTTCATGTTCTTCTTTGTCTATGCCTTCGTGTTCCAGTGGGGCTTTGACAAGGTGTTCGATGTGCCGCTCTCGGCCCAGCACGTCAAATGTTGACTTGCCGTACCCAGGCAGGCTAACGTCAGCGCCCATGAATACCTTCCCGCAACGTCGCGCCCTGAGCATTATTATTACCGCCATTATCGGATTGGCGGGCTAGCGCGTACGTGCACCGAACCCGCCCTGGAGGCGGGTTTTTTCTCTCTGACTCCTGGGCAAATCAAAAAAACCAGGAGTCATCGATGACCAGCCTCAGTGTCAGCCCGCGTACCGTCACCACGCCGCAACAATTGCTTTCGGAGCAGGTGCGGCGGATTCTTGCCGCCCCCGTGTACGACCTGGCCATCGAGACCCCACTGCAAGTCGCTCCCGCCTTGTCAGCAAGCTTGGCAAACCAGGTGCTGCTCAAGCGTGAAGACCTGCAGCCAACCTTCTCGTTCAAGATCCGCGGTGCCTACACCCGGCTATCACGCCTGACCACTGCCCAGCGCGAGCGCGGCGTGATCACCGCCTCGGCGGGCAACCACGCCCAGGGGGTCGCCCTGGCTGCGGCGCACCTGGGGATGCGTGCGACCATCGTCATGCCCACCACCACGCCGACGCTGAAGATCGAAGGCGTGCGCTCGCGCGGTGGCAATGTGGTGCTGCATGGTGAGAGCTTTCCCCATGCGCTGGCCCACGCCCTGCGCTTGGCCGACGAGCACGGCGCGACGTTCGTGCCGCCGTTTGACGATCCGGACGTGATCGCAGGCCAAGGCACCGTGGCCATGGAAATCCTCCGCCAGCAGCCTGGGCCGCTGGATGCGATCTTCGTACCAGTGGGCGGCGGCGGCCTGATCGCCGGGATTGCCGCCTACGTCAAATACCTGCGGCCCGAGGTCAAGGTGATCGGCGTCGAGCCGCAGGATTCCAACTGCCTGCAAGCGGCCATGGCTGCCGGTGAGCGGGTGATCCTGGCGCAGGTCGGCACATTTGCCGATGGCGTTGCAGTGGCGCAGATCGGTGCCCATTGCTTCGAATTGTGCCGACATTTCGTCGATGAAGTGATCACCGTCAGCAGCGATGAGCTGTGCGCGGCGATCAAGGACATCTACGACGACACCCGCTCTATCACCGAGCCCTCTGGTGCGTTGGCGGTGGCCGGGATCAAGAAGTACGTGGCCCGTGACGGCGTGCAGGGGCAGACCCTGGTGGCGATCGACTCGGGCGCCAACGTCAATTTTGACCGCCTGCGTCATGTCGCCGAGCGGGCCGAGCTGGGTGAGCAGCGCGAGGCGATCATCGCCGTGACCATCCCGGAGCAGCCAGGCAGTTTCCGCGCATTCTGCCAGGCCCTGGGCAAGCGCCAGATCACCGAGTTCAACTACCGCTATTACCCAGGTAAAGAAGCGCGGCTGTTCGTCGGGGTGCAGACGCATCCGCTGAACGACCCGCGCGAACAGCTGCTGGCCAGCTTGCGCGAGCAGGGCTACAGCGTGCTCGACCTGACCGACAACGAGTTGGCCAAGCTGCATGTGCGTCATACCGTCGGTGGCCATGCCGCGCCTGGGGCGCACGAGCGGGTGTTGCGCTTTGAGTTCCCGGAGCGGCCGGGGGCGTTGCTGGGCTTCCTGGAGCGCTTGGGCAAGCGTTGGAACATCAGCCTGTTTCATTATCGCAACCACGGCGCGGCTGAGGCCCGGGTGTTTGCCGCGCTCGAAGTGCCTGGGGATGAACTGGCGGGGCTGCCGGTGGCATTGGATGACATGGGCTATCGCTACTGGGATGAGACGGATAACCCGGCGTATCAGCTGTTTTTGGGCTAGAAGTACCGCGCCCATCGCTGCAAGTCGGCGATGGGCGCGTCACTCACAACAAATTGCCCTGGATCAACACCCTTCGCGCCATTCAGGTCGATCCTCAAGCCAGACCCAGTTTGCCGAGGATCCGCCCATGAGCAGCACATTCTTCATCCCCGCCGTCAACATCATGGGCATCGATTGCCTGGAGGAGGCGATGACCGCCATTGCCGGCTATGGCCTGCGCAAGGCATTGATCGTCACCGACCAAGGGCTGGCGAAGGCTGGCGTGGCCCAACGTATCGCCGAGATGCTGGCAATGCGTGACATCGATTCGGTGGTGTTCGACGGCGCCCAGCCCAACCCGAGCATCGCCAATGTCGAAGCGGGCCTGGCGGTGCTCCAGCGTGAACGCTGTGACTGCGTGGTGTCCCTCGGTGGCGGCTCACCCCACGACTGCGCCAAGGGCATTGCCCTGTGCGCGACCAATGGCGGGCATATCAGCGACTACGAGGGCGTCGACCGCTCGAGCAAGCCGCAGTTGCCGCTGATTGCGATCAATACCACTGCCGGTACGGCCAGCGAGATGACCCGCTTCTGCATCATCACTGATCAAGCACGCCACGTGAAAATGGCCATTGTCGACCGCAACGTCACGCCGATTCTCTCGGTCAACGACCCAGCCTTGATGGCCGCTATGCCCAAGGGCTTGACTGCCGCGACGGGCATGGACGCCCTGACCCATGCCATCGAGGCGTATGTGTCGACAGCGGCAACCCCGATTACCGACGCTTGCGCGCTCAAGGCCATCAGCCTAGTCAGCGACAACCTGCGCCAGGCGGTGGCGGACGGCAAGGATCTGCAAGCGCGGGAGAACATGGCCTATGCCCAGTTCCTCGCCGGCATGGCGTTCAACAATGCCTCGCTCGGCTACGTCCATGCCATGGCCCACCAGCTCGGCGGCTATTACGACTTGCCGCATGGAGTCTGTAATGCGGTGCTGCTACCGCACGTGCAGCGCTTCAATGCCAAGGTCAGTGCAGCGCGTCTGCGCGATGTGGCCAAGGCCATGGGCGTGCGGGTGTGTGCCTTGGATGCGCAGCAGGGCGCGGGGGCGGCGATCAGCGCAATCGAGCATCTGGCTGCGGCCATCGGCATTCCCGCGGGGCTGGCGGAGTTGGGTGCCAAAGTCCAGGACGTACCGGTCCTGGCTGAAAATGCGTTGAAGGACGCGTGCGGGCTGACCAATCCGCGGCCGGCCAGCCAGGCTGAGATCGAGGCGATCTTCCGCGCGGCGTTCTGATCGTTCAGCCCAATCGTCGGACACGTCGCAGTGACGTGTCCGACGATTGGCTGCGCTACGGTCTTCAGCGCTCGCGCATGAAGAACCCTGCAACATACTTGCGAAACGTCTCCAGGCTCTTGAAGTCGGCATAGCGCTTGAAGTGCTCGGTCTCAGGCTCCGGCCCCAGCGGTTGTTCGAGCAGTGACACCGACAGCACCCGGTCCTGATCCGAGGTCAGCACCAGTTCATCCATCACCTGGCCGCCGATCACTGGCCGGCGCATCAGCACCTTGACCCCCTTGCTCGCCATCCAGTCGATCAACGACACCAGCGCCTTGAGCGGTTCGCGCTCTTCATCGCGGTACACCGGGAACAGATGCGCGCGCGACAATACCGGCACGCTGGCGACATGGATCAACTCATAGAAGTGGCTGCCTGCCGTGGTCGGTGAGTAAAGGGCCAAGGCCAGCAGTGGCCCAGTGGTGCGGCTGCCACCCCAATACAAGTGATGCCCCTGGAAATCGAAACCATCTTCGCTGCGGGCGTTGAACAGCTTGCGTGCCTTGATCTGATCGACGCAGTCGAGCAACAGGCCGTGGCGGCGGTGGTTGGCAAATACCGTGGCTTCGCGCAGGCGGGACTTGAGCATCATCATGTGCTTCATGTCCAGGCGTGTTTCCAGGTAGTTGCTGGCCGGCACGCGTTCGAGCAAGGGGTAGCGACTGGCGACGCTGCGCAGTTCGGCGAATTGGGCGGTGAGGTCTTTTTTCAGGTGGGTGGCATAGACGTTCAGGCCGCTGATCTCGATCCAGGTCAGCAGTAACGACAACAGATGTTGCTGCTCACGCCGATCGCCAGGCTCTGCAGCCGCGCCGCCTTCTGCGGTTTTGCGAAAATCGCCTATCAGCCGCAACGGCGTATCGGGCGCCAGCCAAGCCGGTGGCGGGGTGGTCTCGTTGCGGCGCTCGTCGGCCTCGCGTTCATCCTTGGTGAACGGGCAGCCGGGAGCATGCTCGGGGGTGTCTGGGTTGTTGCGCAGGATCAGCCGACCCGTGTCGCCATTGAGGGCGATGTTGAGCACCGGCGAGGCGTCCTTGCGGCAATCACAGGCCAGCCACTGGTTGGCGCTGCGCACCTTCATCAGCATCTGGTTAGCCTGCAGCACGGCAGGACCGCTGAGGGTGGCGCTGGCAAAACCGGCCAGCAGTTCTTCCTCGGCCAGGGTCAGGCTGCGCACCAGGGTGGCGTTTTTCTCGATGATTCGCATGAAGCAGCTCCAAGCTACAAGCCTCAAGCTTCAAGCAAAGCCGCGTCGCTTTCAACTTGAAGCTTGTGGCTTGGCGCTCGAGGTTCAGTTAGCGCTGAACATCTTCGCCGCGCGGGCGCGGATTTCTTCAACCGAGAGGTCTTCCTTGTGGGTCGAGACGAACCACAGGTTGCCGAACGGGTCCTTCACGGTGCCACTGCGGTCGCCGTAGAACTGGTCTTGCAACGGGCTGACCTGGGTAGCGCCTGCGGCGATGGCCTGGGCGTAGATCTGGTCGCAGTCCTCGACATACAAGTGCAGGCCAACCGCTACGCCGTTGACCGATTGGCTGGCGGTCAAGCCACCGCTTTCGCCGCAGGGTTCGGCGAGCATCAGCGACGAGTCGCCGATTTTCAACTCGGCGTGGCCGACCCGGCCGTCTGGGCTGTCGAGGCGAAACATCTCTTGGGCGTTGAAGGCCTTTTTGTAGAACTCGATGGCCAGGTGGGCGTCTTTGATGCCCAGGTAGGGGGTGATGCTGTGTTGCCCTTCGGGAATCGGTTTGGCTGCCATCTTGTTATCTCCTTGGGGTTTGAGCATTGGGCGGGTCATGCTGGCCTCTCGCGGGACCAGCCCGCTGCTACACGGACGGTGTCGCGCGATGAGGCCAATATAAACAGCGAGGCTGTATGCTTATACAGCTAGCCGCTTAACGCAAATGCCAATTCCCCATAAGCAACCGTCTGGCTAGAAGATGTAGTCGGTCGTCAGGAAGCTCGATTGTCGATTACGGATGATCTCGCTGATCAATTGTTTGTTAGCCTCCTGGAACTTGGTCGCGACCAAGGTGCGGATCGAGAATACCCGCAAGGCGTCATGTACCGACAAGGTCCCTTCAGCGCTGTTCTTGCGGCCGTTGAACGGGTAGGTATCCGGGCCACGCTGGCACTGCGCATTGATGTTGATGCGCCCCACCTGGTTGGCAAAGGTGTCGACCAGCGTGCCGATGGTCTGGGGATCATTGCCGAACAGGCTCAACTGCTGGCCGTAGTCGGAATCCAGTACATATTCGATCACTGTCTCAAGGTCGCGGTAGGGCACCACGGGCACCACCGGCCCAAACTGCTCCTCGTGATACACGCGCATATCGGCGCTGACCGGGTAGAGCAGGGCAGGATAGAAGAACGACCCCCGGCTGTGGCCGCCGCCTTCATGCTCATTGAGTACCTGCGCGCCCTTGCCCTTGGCATCCTCCACCAAGGCGTTGAGGTAGTCGACCTTGCCTTGCTCTGGCAGCGGCGTCAGCGCCACCCCCGGTGCCCAGGGCATGCCAGGCTTGAGCGCAGCCAGCTTGCGTTGGAATTTCTCCAGGAACGGCGCGACCACATCCTCGTGCACGAACAGAATCTTCAGCGCGGTGCAGCGCTGGCCATTGAAGGAGAGGGCGCCGGTCACTGCTTCCTCGACGGCGTTATCCAGGTCCACCTGGGGCAGCACGATCCCGGGGTTCTTGGCATCCAGGCCCAGCGCTGCACGCAGGCGGTGCGGGCGTGGATGGAGTTTTTTCAGGTCGCTGGCGGCTTTGTGGGTGCCGATGAAGGCGAATACGTCGATCTTGCCGCTGGCCATCAAGGCGCTGACGGTCTCCCGGCCGCGACCATAAATGACGTTGATCACCCCGGCCGGGAAGCTGTCGCGGAACGCTTCGAGCAGTGGCCGGATCAGCAGCACGCCGAACTTGGCCGGCTTGAACACCACGGTATTGCCCATGATCAACGCCGGGATCAGGGTGGTGAAGGTTTCGTTCAGCGGATAGTTGTAAGGGCCCATGCACAGCGCCACGCCTAGCGGCGCACGGCGGATCTGGCCGAGGGTGCCTTGTTCGAGTTCAAAGCGGCTGGAGCGTCGGTCCAGATCCTTGAGGGCGTTGATGGTGTCGACGATGTAGTCGCAGGTGCGGTCGAACTCTTTCTCCGAATCCTTGAGGTTCTTGCCGATCTCCCACATCAGCAGCTTGACCACCGCGCTGCGCTGTTCGCGCATGCGCGCCAGGAACGCTTCGACGTGCTGGATGCGCTCGGCCACGCGCATGTTCGGCCAGCTGCCGCGGCCTTTGTCATAGGCTTGAACCGCAGCATCCAGGGCGGTGAGTGCGGTGTCGGCGTCAAGCAACGGTGCACTGCCCAAAATCACCTGGTGCTCTTCATCGCCCTGTTTGAGCCAGACCGGACTGCGTACGGTAGCCAAGGGCCCATGCCATTGCCTGAGTTCGCCATTGACGAGGTAATCGCGCTGTTCCAGGGGCGGGCCGAGGCGCCAGGCTTCGGGGATTTCTTCGGCGGTCGGAAACAGCGAATCGAGCAAACGGTCCATGGTTACTGCACCTCACAGGTTAGGCTAGGTGAAACGCTTCAGCGTCCGAGCATGCACCCGCCGCAAGAAAAACACCAGTCTGGCTCAACATTGGCCAGCCTGCGCCGATACAGGATCAATCGTCCTCCGATCGCGGGCCCATGAGAACCGTCCACCCTTCCCCTGATGACCCGCCAGCCGCTGCGGGCTCGCTGCGTCACAGCGCCAACCGCCTGCTGCCAGTGGGTTTTGCCCTGATTGGCATCAGCTTGTCGCTGGTGCTTGGCCGGCTGGACGTGCAACGCGAGCAGAGCGAGCAGGTCGCCACCATTGCTGCACATTTGTCTGGGGTGCGGGCCGCCTTAGAAGCGCAACTGCGCGCAGCCTTTGGCGAAACCGAGGGCATTGCCCAACTGATCGCCGCCGATGGCCATATCAGTGCCGAGCACTTCCATGGTATGGCGCGCGAAGCCTTGGAATCGGTGCCGTACATGCGCCATGTGTCGCTGGCGCCGGACGATGTGATCAGCGATGTCTATCCGCTCAAGGGCAACCAGGCCATCATGGGCCTGGACTATCGGCGACTGGCCGACCAGTTCCCGCTGTTGCAATCGGCGCGCGAGCAGATGCAGCCGGTGCTTGCCGGGCCGGTGAAGCTGTATCAGGGCGGCCAGGCGCTGATATATCGGCGCCCGGTGTTCATCAATGGCAAGCGCGGGGTGAAGTTCTACTGGGGCAACGTCTCGACCGTGGCCGACATCGATCGGCTGCTGGCCGCCGCCGGGCTTGGGCCGGAGCTTGAGATCGACGTGGCCGTGCGTGGCGCTAATGGCCAAGGCGGCGATGGCGGGTTGATCTGGGGCGATGCACGGCTGTTCGAAGACCCGCTGCTCAGCCAGACGGTGGAAGTGCCAGGTGGTCGCTGGCAGCTGGTCGCTGCCCCGCATGCCGGCTGGCCGGTGCTGGGCTTGTTCGCGTCGCCCTTGTTCCTGTTCGCCTTGAGTTGCACCGGGCTGTTCAGCGTGTTCGTCGCCCAGCTCAATCGCAATCACCGTTTGCTCAAGCAGCGCAACCGCGAACTGCGCCAGTCGCAGGCCCAGCTGGAGCGCCTGGCCCACTACGACACCATCACCGGGCTGCCTAATCGCGTGCTGTTCCAGCAGCAGTTGGCCGCTGCCATCCTCAAGGGCAATGGCCTGGCAGTATTGATGCTGGATATCGACGGCTTCAAACAGGTCAATGACAGCCTCGGCCACCCCATGGGCGATTTACTCTTGCAACAAGCCACCGCGCGCTTTTTGCAAGAACTCGACAGCGTCGACCGCGTTTGCCGACTTGGCGGCGATGAGTTCGTGTTCATGCTCCAAGGCAGCCAGGGCCAGGTCAGTCACCAGGTACGGGCGATCTTGCGTTGCCTGCAGCGGCCGTTCGACCTTAACGGCAATGCTGCGCTGGTCACCGGCAGCATCGGTTTGGCCTGGTGCCCGCAGCATGGCGAGAGCGTCGACAGCCTGCTGCGCCATGCCGACACCGCCATGTACGTGGCCAAGGAGAGCGGCCGCAATGCCTGGCGCCCGTATCACCCCGAGATGACCGCGCGCCTGCAGCAGCGGCTGGAGCTGGAGCGCAACCTGCGCCGGGCCCTGCAGGACAACGAATTCGAGCTGTGGTACCAGCCCAAGGTGGATTTGTTCAGTGGTCAGCTGGAGGGGGTCGAGGCGCTGTTGCGCTGGCGTGACCCCGAGCATGGGTTGGTGTCGCCGGCCGAGTTCATCCCGTTGGCCGAGCGCACCGGTTTGATCATCCCGCTAGGTGAGTTGGTGCTGGATCTGGCCTGCGCACAGTTGGCTAGCTGGCGCGCCGCAGACTGTTTGCCTGGGCCATTGGCGATTAACGTCGCGGCCTTGCAGATCGAGCGCAGCGATTATGTCACCAGCCTCGCTACGGCGCTGGCGCGTTACGACTTGCCGGCGCAACTGCTGGAGGTGGAAATCACCGAAAGCCTGTTGATGGAAAGCCAGCAACAGGCCTGCGCGGTGTTGGCCCAGCTGCAAGCCATGGGCGTGGCCACCGCGGTGGACGACTTCGGTACCGGCTACTCGTCGCTGGCCTATCTGCGCTCGCTGCCGATCGACCACTTGAAGATCGACCGCGCCTTCATCAAGGACTTGCCTGGCGACGACGATGCGGTGGCCGTCGCCCGCGCGATCATCGACCTGGGCCATGCGCTGGGCTTTCGGATCACCGCCGAAGGCATCGAAACCCAGGAGCAGTACGACTTTCTGCGCAATGCCGGGTGCAATCAGGGCCAAGGCTACCTGATGGGCCGGCCGATGCCTGCGCCGGCGTTGCAGGCATGGCTGGTGCAACATGAGCAGCGGCGGCCGGCGCGCTGAGATCGCTGCTCGACGCCTATCAAGTCTGCGCAGCGAGCGCCGAAGGCTGAGCAGCCAGGCAGGTGTAGCCAACCCGAGGTAGCCCCGCCAGCCGCTGGTCAATCAGGTTCTTGAGCGACTCGCCGGTGGCCAGGTAGGCATCACCAAAGTCATGCCCGCCCAGTGCGCTGGGATGGGCGACGATTTCCAGTACGCCCCGTTTGGGCGCCAGGCCCGCCTTCAAGTCCTGCGGCGTGCATACATAGTCCGCCGTCGCCCCGCTGAGTTGGCGCAAGCGCCGATTGAGCAGCGCCTTGAAGATTTTCTTCAAGGGGCCGATGTTCTGCCCCAGGTTGCGCGCCAAGCGCACCGGCACCCCTTGTTTGCGAGCGAAGCGCGCGACGATCTCGCCGATTGGCCAGATGTTGTGCACATGCTGATGCGAGTCCAGGTGGCTGGGCATCACCCCATGTTCCAGGCAGCGGTTCCACTGTGCTTCGAGCTCCTGTTCGACGGCCAGCCGCTCACGCCGCGACAGGCGCAAGGTGCGGCGCTTGAGCTTGAGTTCGAATTCGCCGTGCGGCGCGCAAAAACGCGCTTCGGCCAAGATGGCCTGGCTTAACGGCCGGCCGTAGGTCAGGTTGAAATGCAAGCCAATCCGCCCTTTGAGCGCCGGCTGCTGGGCCAGGACGCAGGCTGCGGCAAACGCCGGCATGTTGGCCATGGCAGTCGCCGAACTGATCAATCCGGCCTGGAAGGCATGCAAGATCACCGCGTTGGTATGGGCACTGAGGCCGAAATCGTCAGCGTTGACTATGACCTGAGATGGCATTCGGACTCTCCTGTGGGGGATTGGGGGTGGCCGCGACCTGGGGGCTGGCGGCGCGCTTGCGCAGGCGCGGCTTGAGCCACTGCCAGCAGCGCAGCGCCAGGCCCAGGGCGATGCCATCCAGGCGCCAGCTGTAGCAGCTCAGGCGCCACTGGTCGACCTGCTCGGTCTGGCGTTCGTGCAGCTGGTGGCTGGAGTTTTCCAGGCTGACGCGGGAGGCGTCGACCCACTGCCAGCCGTCGTCCAGGCCCCAGTGGATGAATTCTTCGAGCAGCACCCGGCCACTGCCCAGGTCACGATGGGCAGGCTCGAAGGCCAGGTTGTAGTCGTATACCCGGCCACGTTCGAGCAGGCCTAGGCGGTAACTGATGCAGCGGCCGTCGAGTTCTAGTAGGACCAGGCACACCAGGCCTTCGCCAGCCAGGGCGGTAAAGGCCTGGTACATCCACTGGCGGCGCTGTTCGCCGGAGAAGATGCCGACTTCATCGTCACCTTTCCAGCTGGCCGCTTCGACAGCGCTGATGGCATCGAGCAACTCGCTGATCGTGTCCTTGGTGGCGATCACGCGGCGCACTTGCGCGCCACAGGCGGCGATGCGTTTGCGCGCGCGGCGCAGTTTGTAGCGCGGATCGCCGCTGACCTCCTGGCGATCGGCGTCGCTGATGCGATGCACCGGCACGCTGCAGGTCAGGCGCCGTTCGAAGGTCGAGCTGCGGCTGGCCCAGCGCCGCAGCCAGTTGTCACCGGCAGCGCCGTCGGGCACTTCGCTCAATTGCAGCAGGGCATGTGGCAGCTGCTTGCGAATGGCACGCAGGACCTTGCCAGCAGCATTGCCCGGCAGGTCGATCAACAGGGCGATGCGGTCACTCAGTGGGTAGCCCAGGTGGCGTACCACCGCCAAAGAAATGGGGCCGAATGCTTCGCGCTGGCGCACCAGCGGCAGGCACAGGCAGAGCTGGCCGTTCTTGTAGCCAAGCAGCACTTGCAGCAATTGCCCAGGTTGCAGGGCGGCCTCGGCGGCACGCAGCCAGCCCAGGTGGTTGAAAGGGGTGCTGCCGGCCAAGCGCTGGCGCAGCGCCTCGTAGTCGGCAGCGGGGAAGTCGGGGGTGCGCAGCGAGGCGCACCAGCTCAGGCGCAAGCCCATGGCTTCACGACGCCGTGGCCGAGACGGTTTCCCGCTCAGGTTTACGCAGTGGCTCAAGGCGTGACTCGGTGTAGCGGGTTTCACGGAAGAACTTCCAGCGACCAAAAAGGCAATACACGTTCATGATTCGTCCTTGCTCCTTGTAGCCCGTACGCAAATGCAACTTCAGCGCAGGGATGTTGTCGCTTTCGCACACATCCACCACCTTGGTGCAGCCTTGTGCGGCCATGGCTTTCCAGATTTCCAACTGGATATCCAGGGACAAGCGCGTGCCCCAGTATTTGCGGATCAGCTCGCCACCGAACTCGAAGAATTCGCCTGCTTGCACCGGGAACCAGCACCCGTAGAAGTGGCGGTCGTGGTAGTGCCGGCTGCTGCCCCAGATGAACGCACAGGTGTGGTTGTCATCGTCAAGGAACATCAGCCCGGTGTGGCCCTCGGCGGCCAGATCGCGCATGACTTCCACGCGATCGCCGAAATGCTTGGCAAAGGCCTGGACATTGTTCACCGTGATCCGCTCCACCCGCAGCGGCGTGTACGGTTTAAGCCGGTGGGGAGGGACAGGGCTGACCAGGTCGCGCTCCATCCACAGCAGTTCCCAATGGTAGAAAACGAATCGCTTGAACGCGGCTCGCAGTGTGTTGCGCAATCCTTTGCGCTTGATGCGCTCCCGGATTTTGCTCAATGCACGCATGGTGCCTCCTGTTTGTGGCAGGTCGAGATGCGTCGGTTGACGCGTTCCAGCTCAGGGCGACCTCCTACTGCCCTGGCGCTTGGAGGTGGAGTGAGAGAAGAGAGATTCATGCCGGCCTCCGTTGCAGCATCTGGCGCAGCGGGGCGAAGTCGCTGGGTAAAACGATCAAGGTCTGCCCCAGCGCTACGCCACTGAGCCGGCAATACAGCACCAGCATGGCCACGGTCACAGTCAGGTAGGCGATGGAGGAGGCCATGGCGGCGCCGACGATGCCCCAGGTGGGGATCAGGACCAGGTTGAGCACCAGGTTCAGCGCGGCGCCTGCGCCCATCATCAGCGACACCGTGCCGGGGCGATTCTTGCCCAGCAGGTCCAGGCGCAGGATGCTCGCGTAGCACAGCCCAAGCAGGCCTGGCAGCAGCGCCAGCAGGGCCGGGTAGGCGGGTTGGTACTCGGCGCCGAACAGGGTCACGATCAGCCATTGGCCGATCAGCGCCATGCCCAGGCAGGCGCCGAGCATGACCGTGGCGGTCAGGCGCAGGGCCAATGGGGTGATCTTGTCCATGCCGGCATCTTGTTGCAGCAGGCGCTTCATCAGCGGCGTGGTGACTGCCTCGGGGATGATCAGCAGCAGTTCGGCGGCGGCGCTGGCCATGGCGTAGTGACCCAGCGCGGTACTGCCCAGAATCGCGCCGATGAACAGGTAGTCCGAGCGCAGGATCAGTTGCTGGAACAACAGGTCCGGATGACTTTTGGCGCTATAGCTCAGGAGCTCGCGCTGGCCGCTGCGGTCCCAGCGCAGGTGCAGCGGGTGTTGCCGCCGTAGCCACCACAGGCCCAGTACCAACACCAGGGCGATACCGCCCAGCCAGCTGATCAGCGCCGCTTCCAAGGCGTGCTCCTGCCACATCCAGTACAGCCCGACGAACAGCAGCAGCGGCGCCAGTGATTCGCTAAGACGCAGGGCATTGAAGGCGCCGACGCCGCCGCTGGCGTTGTGCAGGGTCAGCAGGCCGCTCTTGAGCACGGTCATGGGCACTGCCAGCAGCAACAGCCAGGCGAGCACGCCCAACTGCAGGGTGATCTCCAGCTCAGCACCAAACTGGCGCACCAGCACGACACACACCAGCGTCAGCAACCCGGCCAGCAGGCAGCCATAGATCAACACCTGGGTCAGCAGCAGGCCCATATCGCGGTGCTTGGCCGCCTGGTAACCGACGGCACTGTTGAGCCCGCCGCTGGTGGCGGCGCTGATCAGGTCGGGCAGGGTGCTGAGCAGGGCGAACAAACCGCGCTCGCTGGGGCCGAGGATGCGCGCCAGCAACACGTTGCGCGCCAGGCGCAGGGCGATCATGGCAAGTTTGGTGCCCATGCTCAGCAGCAGATGGCGCAGGTAGCTGTTGCGGTTCATGAGCGGCTCCCGCGGCTGATGCGCCAAGCCAGCAGCGAAGGCCGGCTGGCATTGCGTTGGCTGACGCCGATACGCGGCAACGCCAACGGGTCGTCATAGCCTTGGCAAATCCCGGCGCGGGTGCTCAGGGCATAGGGGTAGCGGTGGGCGGCGACCCGCGCGCGAACCCGCTCATCGTGGTCGCCGTTGGGGTAGCAGTACACCGGCAGCGGCTGCTGGCAGCCTTGGTTGAGGGCGGCGTGACTGCGTTGCAGTTCTTCATCCAGACGGCGGTCGTCCAGGTACGGCAGCAACGCATGGCTGGCGCCGTGGGGGCCGAAGCGCACCAGGCCTGAGTCTTCCAGTTCGCGCACCTGCTGCCAGTCCATGGCCTGGGCCAGGGACTCTGGCGGGCAGGCGTCGGTGAGCAACTGCAAGGCCTGATGATTGAGGCTCTTGAGGCCTTGCAGATACTGCGCCAGCGCGTGGCTGCGCGCTTTGGGCCGGTCGTTCATGAAGTAGGCCGCAGGCAGCGGCCGGCCGAGCTTGCGCAAGCGCTCGATCAGTTGCCGACGCGGCTCTTCGCCATGGCTGCCCCACAGGGTTTCGCCGACGCTTTCCCACCAGAAGCGCTGGCGGCTGCCGATGAAATCGGTGGAGAGGAAGATGCTCGCCGGTATGTGATGTTTACGCAGCAAGGGAAAGGCGTTCAGGGCGTTATCGCGCCAGCCGTCGTCGAAGGTCAGGGCAACCTTGGGCCGGCCGCTGCCGCGAGTGCCTTGGTGGTCTTTGAGCAGGTCCATCAGGCTGACGCAGTCAAAGTGCCGCGGCAGCCAGCGCAGCAGGCCCTCGAAGGCCTTGGGGCCGACGCACAGTTCATTGCGATGGGGCAGCGCGGCGCTGGCGTCGTCGGCCAGCACCCGATGCAGCATGAGTATCACCCCGGCACCGCGCAGCTGGCTGCGGCCCTTGGGAGAGTTGAGGTAGAGCCAACCGCTGGCACGCTTGATACTGGTCTTGATCGGCATGTCAGGCACTCATCGAGTCTGGTCGGGGTTCCATTGGTTGTAGCTGTGCCCGCGCAAGAACTGCCACAGGCCCACGCTCATCCCCGCCAAGGTCACCAGGACGAATGCGGCCAGGCGAAACGGCTTGGGCAGGCGATGACGCACATCCAACAGGCCCGCCACGGCAATCGCGTAGCAGAGCAACTGGGCGACCAGCGTCAGACGGTAGAAAACGTGCTCGTCGAGCAGGAAAAAGTTGGCCAACAACAGCGGCAACAGCAGTACCGGCGCCAGCCGGCGAATCAGCTTGTGGCTGATCAGGGCGATGGCGTACAGGCCATGGCGCAGTGGGTTGAGCAGCTCGCGGCGGGCGGCCAGGCTGATCAGACCGCCGACCGTGACCCGCTGGCGGCGGCTGAATTGCCGATGCGCTTCGTCCACGCCAATGTCCAGCACCTTGGCCTGGTCGACGTACACCACGCGCTTGCCGGCCACCGGTGCGCAGGTATTGATGTAGAAGTCGTCGTTGACCCGTGGCGGGATCGGTTGGTAATACTCGCGGCGTACCGCTTGCAGCGCGCCATCGGCCGAAACCGTGCAGCCGGTTCGGTTTTCCACCCGGCGCAGCCAGGCTTCGTAGTGCCGATACAGGCTTTCCCCCAGGCTCAGGCCTTTACCGGCGACGGGGATGACCATGTTGCCGACGCTGGCGCCCACGGCCGGGTCGGCAAACGGTGCCAACAGGGCGCTGAGGGTGCCATCGAGCCAGTGCACATCGGCATCGGTGAACACCAGGATATCGCCGCTGCAGTGTTCGACGGCGGCGTTGAGCACGCTGTTCTTGCCTTGGCGTGGCAGGTCCAGCACGTGAATTCGCGGGTCACCGAAGCTGCGTGCCAGGGCCACGGTGCGATCGCTGGAGCCATCGCTGGCAACGATGATCTGCAGGTCGGCGGCTGGGCAGTTCTGCGCGAGCAGGTTGCGCAGTTTGCCTTCGATATGCCGCTCCTCGTTGTGTGCGGCCACCACCACGCAGACCTGTTGCAGGGGCAATGGCCCTGGCCGATGGCGCGCGAATAACGGCCCGACCAGGGTCAGCAGCAGCGGGTAGCCGAGCCAGGCATAAAAGGGCAGTAGCAGGCAGAGCCAGAAGATTGATTCAGCCACGTGCGGGCCTCCTTGCATTCCAGTTGAACAGGCTGAGTACACAGGCCGCGCCGGCCAGGTGCAGGCGGACCCAGTGCAGGCCCCAAAGCTGCAGGACAAACAGTGGATCGCGGTGTTTCAGGCTCTGGCGCAGGCTCAGGACCAGGGCGGGCAGGGCGCCGACCAGCGCAAGCAGCATGGCTGCGCGACCATTGCCGGCCACTAGCAGCGCCAGGGCAAATGCATCGAACAGCCAAATCGCCAGCGACAGTAGCGGGAAACGCAGCAAGCGCAGGCTCAGGCCGTTGCTTCGCAGCAATTGCAGGTGACTGCCCTGGCGCCACAGCTCTTTGCCCAGCCATTCCGCCCAACTGCCTTCGAAGCCCCAGTGCAGCACCACCGGTTGGCGCAGCACACGCAGGCGCGCGCCGGCTTGATGCAGGCGCAAGGTGAAGTCTTTGTCTTCGCCCGTGCGCAGCCGTTCGTCAAAACCGCCGACCCGGTCGAACCACTGGCGCTGCATCAACAGGTTGGGGGTCGGCAACCAGCTGCTGTCTTGCAGAGCTTGCCCGGCGCGCAAGGTGCGGCGCTGCCAGGCATAGGCGAACCACGGCGCCTGGCGGGGGGTGTCGCAATCCAGGGCGAACACATCGCCTTCGCCACGACGCTGCAGGTCGAGCAAGCGGCTGAGCCAATCGCTGGGCACCTCGATGTCGGCGTCGAGAAACGCCAACCATTGCCCGTTGCTGGCGCGGGCGCCGTAGTTGCGCAGGGCGCCGATGGCCATCTTTGGCAGGCTCAGCACCCGCGCACCGAAGCCTTTGGCAATAGCAGGGCCGGCGTCGCTGGAGCCGTTGTCGACCACCAGCACTTCACAGTCGAGCCCGGCATTGGCGGCTGCCACCTGCACCGCCTGCAAGGTCCGGGCAATATGCCGGGCCTCGTTGAACATGGGAATGACGATGCTGATCAGGCTCATGCTGCCCCCTGCAGTGCCCGGGCCTGGGTCGCTTCACGCCAGACCACGCTGGACAGCGCCAGCATCAGCCACAGGTACTTGAGGCTCGGTGAACTGAGGAACATCAGGAACAGCGCAATGGCCAGCATGCTGATGGTCAGGTGGGTCATCATGTCGGCTTTGTCGTGCTCGCCGATCGCCGCCCAGGCCGCGCGCGCCCGCCAGAAGTTGCGCAGAGCCAGGGCGATCATGCCAACGAACAGCAACCCAGCTGGCAGGCCGATTTCGCTGAAGATTTCCAGGTAGGTGTTGTGTGCGCGGCGATACAGGTCGGTGGCGACGCTGTTGACCGGGGCAAAGGCCTTGGAGAAGCCGGTGTCTGCGTAATGCAGTGGGAAGGTGCCTGGGCCGGCGCCGAGGACTGGGTTGTCGCTGATCATCTGCTTGCCCACCACCAGGTAGGTGGCGCGCCGGCCCAGTGACTCGTCCTTGTGCGCATTGACCCCGGACTTGAGCATCGCCAGCGACGCGATACGATCGACATAGCTGGCCGGCACTACCGCAGCGGCCAACGGCAGGATGATGGCGATGCCAAGCATGGCGAAGCCTAGGTGGCGCGGGCGAATGTGGCTGAGCTGCTCCCGGTAGTTGTAGAGCAGGATGCCCGAGCTGATCAGCAGCACCACCAGCCCCGAGCGGGAGTCGGTCTTGGTCATGCCGGCCAGCAGCAACAGACAGCAGCCGATCCAGAACAGCTTGACCGGCAGCTGGCGGCTCTTCAAGGCCAGCCACAAGCCCATCGGCATGGCCACGGTAATCATCATGGCGAACAGGTTGGCGTCGAGCATGGCGGTGGCGCGGCCGCCTTCCTGGTACTTGGTCGAAAATATGCCGAACAGGCACATCACGCAGACGCTGAGGGTCATCACCCGGGCCAGCCAAGGCAGGTTCAGGTCGCGGCCGATGAGCAAGGTCAGAACGAACACCACCAGGCCGACGATCAGGTCGCGCAGGTGGTTCAGCGACAAACTGAGGTTGTCGCTGGTCCACAGGCTCAGCAGATAGAAGGTCAGAAACAGCGCCAGCAGCCGCCAGTGCGAGCTGCGCAGGCGCGCGCCTTGCAATTGGCCGACCGCCAGTTGCAGGGTGAGGATCAGGGCCAGGCCAATCCCCACCAGTTTGGCGCCGGAGACCAGGCCATCCTTGAGCAAGCCTTCCAGCGGCACCAGGGTGACGATCGCCAGCAAGCCCAAGGCCGGCCGCCGGTACAAGACCAGCGCACCGGCAAGGCCGAGCACCGCGCCCGGCGCCAGGTAAGGGTAGGGGCTGGCCAACAAGCCCAGGCACACCATGGCGACCAGGCCGACCAGCGACAGTGGAATGATCATGCGACGACCTCCTGTGCCGCGCCCCGGTAAACCTGGGCCCAGCGTTGTGCCAGGGTGGGTAGGTGGTAGCGTTCACGTTGGGTCTGGCGGGCGCGGGCGACCAGCTCGCCAGCCTGCGCCGGGTCTTCGAGCAAGGCCAGCAGCTGTTGGCCCAGCTCATCGACGGCCAATGGCCGGGCCAACAGGCCATTGCGCCCATGTTCGATGACGTCAGGGATGCCGCCGACGCCGAAGGCCACCACTGGCACGCCGTCCT
This sequence comes from Pseudomonas sp. BT-42-2, assembly GCF_025847435.2. Lineage (NCBI taxonomy): Bacteria > Pseudomonadati > Pseudomonadota > Gammaproteobacteria > Pseudomonadales > Pseudomonadaceae > Pseudomonas > Pseudomonas sp. BT-42-2. The sequence continues at coordinate 174,068 of NZ_JAOYTM010000002.1, read as the reverse complement.
GCATGGCTTCGAGCAGGATCATCGGCGTGCCTTCGGTGCGCGAGCTGATCACCAGCGCATCCAGGCGGGCCATCCAGCTGCGCATATCGCGCTGAAAGCCTGGCAGGGTGATGCGCTCGGTGAGCCCGGCGGCATCGATGCGCGCTTGCAGTTCAGCGCGTTCAGGGCCTTCGCCGAGCATTACCCCACGCACCTGCGGGTGGCGATGGCACAGCGGGATCAAGGCGTCGAGGAACAGGTCCGGGCCTTTTTCGCGGCTCAAGCGTCCCACGTAGCCGGCCAGCCAGGTGCCGCTCGCCGGTATCCGTTCAGGCAGGGCAGCGGCTTGCGGCAGGCCATTGGGGATTACCTGCAGGCGGCTCGCCGGTACCCCCGCATCGCGCAAAATACGCGCGATGCTTTCGGCCACGCAGACCACCCGCTCAACGTTGGGCATACGGCACAGTTGCAGGCTCAGCCAGGTATACAGGCGTTGCTTGCGGCTGCTGGGGGTAAAGCCGTGCTGGGTGATCACCAGCGGCAAGCGCCACACGCTGGCGCCCAGCCAACCGAACACCAGGCCTTTGAAGTTGTGCGTATTGATCAACGGCCGTTGCTCGCGCAACAGCCGCAGCAGCGCTGGCAGGCTGTCGCACGACTGGCACTGAACCCCTGCCTCGCGGAACCGGGTTACCAGCTCCGCCGGGGCATCGAGGAACACCACGCGATGGTCGCCCGAGGTCGCCTGGCAGTGGTCCAGCAGCATGCGCTCAGCACCATAGAAGCCGCCGCTGCTGAGCAGGTGCACGATCGGCCGGCCGGCGGCGGGCACGGCGGCGTTCAATTGCGCACCCAGTGCACCAGCCGCGGCAGCGACCAGGTCTTGTGCGGGTTGGGCAGGGCCGGGGCGTGGTCGTTGATTACCAGCAGCACTGGCAGGCCCAGCTCTTGACCGATTTGCGCAGGGTGTTTGAAGCGATGGTCGAAGAACTCCTTGACGTAGACCACGGCAATCGCCAGGAGCAAGCCGCAGAGCAAGCCGAACGGAATGATCAGGCCAGGTTTGGGGAAGGCCGCTGCGGTTGGCTCGTAAGGTGCGCTGAGGATCCTGGCGTTGGACTGGCTACCGTCGAGCAGGCCCTGGCCACGGCTTTCTTCATAGCGCTGGGCGTAGGTCGAGAAGGCCTTGTGCAGGGCATCGATCTCGGTGTCCAGCTGGCGGGTCTTGCTCTGGGTTTCGCGCAGTTGCAGGATGCGCGCCTTGTAGTCGGCGATGCGCTGGGTCTTCTGGTCGATCACTTGCTGGGTGACAGAAAGATCCTGTTGGCGTTCACGGATGCGGTTCTCGACGATCTTGAGGAACTGCCCGCGCAGCTGGGCGATCTGCTCACGTGCCAGCAGCATGGGTTCGGAACCCGGCTGGAACACCGTCCGGTCGGCGTTGTAGCGCGCCAGTTGGGTGGTCAGTTGCTCGCCCAGTTGCTTGATCTCGCGGTCTTCGAACGCCACGTTCTCCAGGGTGGTGGTGAAGGTGTAGGGGAAGGCGTAGTCGGCAATTCTTGCCTTGCTGGCGGCAGCCAGGTGGGTTTGCAGGTATTCGAGCCACTTCTGGTTCTGCAACTGGCGGTCGCGCTGCACGTTCAGCGCCTGCTCTTCGGTGTTGATCGCATTGAGGCGGAAGGTGATCTCCTCTTTCGGGTCAGACGAGCTGATTGCCGTCAGCAGGCCCATCCGTTGCCCTTCCAGGTCACCCAGGCGGGCTTGGTAGTGGAGTTTTTTCTGCTCGTAGAAGCTTTGTGGCAGCTCATTGGACTGCAGGTCCTGGCGGTTTTTCAGGAAGTTGTCCAGCAACTGGCTGACGAACAGGGTGCCGACCTTGGGATCATCGGCGCTGTAAGTCACCGAGATGACGTTCGAACCTGGCAGGGTCTCGACGGTGAGTGCCTTGACCGCTTGGTCGGTGAGGGCGTCCAGCTCGGTGTCACGCTGTGCCACTTGCTCACTGCCAAACAGGCGCTTCAGCGGATTGAGCACCTGCTCGCGCAGCGGCGTGAACACATGACGCTGCAAGGCGCCCGGCTCGGTCTTGAACTGGCCATCCTTGCGCAGCTGGTCGATGGTCTGGCGAATCAGGGTCGGCGAGCGCAGGATGTTGCTCTCGGTTTCCATGTCGGCCAGGGTCGGTGGAATGAAGCGGTCGGCTTCTTGGGTCAGCGCCGAACTGGTGTCGCTCTGTGAGAGTTTCTTCGACTGCACGATGACCTCAGCGGTGATGTCGTAGCTCTGCTTGAGCACGAACGGCAGCACCAGGGCGATCACCGCAAATACCAGGAACACCCGCTTGGCCAATTGCTTATTGGCAAAAAAGATGCGGAAGAACTCATGCACATAGTTTTCTTTGGGTTGCGTCGTCATGGTCCGATCCCCGGTCAGTTGTTGTCGTCTTTGTTGTCGACGCGATAGCTGAAGCTGAAGCCGAAGCCTTGGAACAGCACGACGTCAGCCAATTGCCGGGACAGCTCGCCGGCACTGGCCAGCTTGCTCTTGGGCACATAGAGCATGTCTTCGGGCTGCAGGTAGGCGATCTTCTGGCTGCCACCGGAGAGGGCCTGGTCGACGTCGTAGTTATAGGCATGCACGGTGTTGCCGTTACGGCGCATGATCACCACCGAGCCGAGCTTGGCCTTGAGGGTCGGGCCGCGGGCCAGGGTTAGTGCTTCGAGCACCGATACCGGCCGGCGGATCTGGAAGGCACCCGGCTGGCCGACTTCACCCAGGACATAGATCTCGTTGGCAGCGGTTGACTTGAGCAGCACGTCGACCGTCATCCGGCCCGGCAGGCTGGCGTAGCGCTCATTGAGGTAGTCGCGCAGTTGGTTGACGGTCATGCCTTGCAGCGGCACCGAACCAATTTCCGGGAAGGTCGCGCGGCCGTCGGTACCGACCGTGATGTCGCGGCTCATGCCGGTGCCAGGGTGGGTCAGGGTGTTCTTCAGGGTGACCTCATTGGTCATCGGGCTGATCACCCGCAACGTCACCTGGTCGCGGTTGTTCTGGAACACGCGCTTGTTGCGGTAGGCCTCGCGGATGGCGTTTTCAGCTTCGCCTGGGGTCATCCCTTCGACCTTGACCGTCGAGTTGGTGCTGGGCAGGGTAATGGTGCCGTCTGGTTGCACCAGCTGGCTGCCGTTGAGGCCGCTGGCGGCCATGAAGTTAAGGTCGATGCTGTCGCCCGACTGGATGCGATAGGCGCCGGCGCTGGTGCCGCTGATGTGGAAGATCACTTCCAACACGTCTTGCGGGCGCAGCACCTGCTCGCGCCGCGCCACCTCGGTGGCCTGGCTGTCTTCGGGCGCAGCGGTGAGGATCTGCACCGGCATCTCGCGGTTATCCTGGCTGGCGCAACCGGTCAGGACCAGCAGGCACAGGGCAATGGATGGATATCTCATGGGTCTCTCCTGTACCGGCCTAGAGGTTGTTGTACAGCCACTTGGGCATGTAGTACTTGCGCTTGTTGAACACGCTACCGATCAGGCGCGCGCCGGCCTGGGTCAGGCGCTGGGCGGCGGCCTGGGCGACTTCCTTGCGAGTCTCCTCGGCGCACACCACCAGGATCACGCCATCGACCAGGGTGCCGATCACCAGGCTGTCGGCGCTGGCATAGATCGCTTCGCCGTCGATCACCACGAAGCGGTACTGGCCGCCGAGCTGGTGCAGCAGCACGCGCAGGCGCTCAGGATCGAGCGCGGCGCGCCCGCGCTTGAAGGTGCCCGCCGGGAGGATGTCGAACAGTTGATCGGACAGGCGCACGATGCAGTCCTGAGCCAGTGGCGGGGTGTCTTGGTCGAACAACAGGTCGGTGTACCCGCGCAGCTTGCCCAGACCCAGTTGCTGACTGAGGCCACCGGTGCTGTTGCTGCTGTCGATCAGCAGCACGGCGCCGGCGCTCATTAGCGCCAGTTGGCTGGCGAACGCCAGCGCGCTGGTACTGGTACCGCTGCCGGTGTTGGCCGCGGTCAGCAGCAAGGTGCGCTGCTCCAGGTCAAGAACGGTGGCGGTCAGGTTGGTCTCGCTCGGGGTGGCGATACTCAGGCTTCTCGAAGTGGAACCGTCCATCTCAACTTGCTCCGTGGCCAGTGAACACTTTGAACGGGGTCTTGAAGAGGATCTTCAGATCCAGCATCAGGCTCTGTTCGTTGATGTAGCTAAGGTCGAGCTCTACGCGTTGGTCAAAATCGATGTTGCTGCGCCCGGAGATCTGCCACAGGCCGGTCATGCCGGGGTAGATCGACAGCCGCGCGAGGTGGTTGTCCTTGTAGCGGTAGGCGTTGAAAGAGGTGGGGCGGGGGCCGACCAGGCGCATGTCGCCGGTGACCACGTTGATCAGGTTGGGCAGCTCGTCCAGGCTGCTGCGGCGCAGCCAGCTGCCCACCGAGGTGATGCGCGGATCCTTGTCGATCTTGAAGTCGATGGCGTCGGCGCCGTGCTTGTTCAGGTGGCGCACCGAGTCCTTGAGCGCTTCGGCATTGGCGACCATGGTGCGGAACTTGAACATGCCGAACAGGCGGCCGCGGTAGCCGGTGCGTTTTTGCACGAAAAACACCGGGCCCGCGCTCGAGGTCTTGATCAGTATCGCCAGCACCAGGAACATCGGCGACAGCAACAGCAGCAGAACCACCGCCGCGATCCCGGACAACACCCGGTTGGTGCGTGACAAGGTCCACGGGCGCCCGCCCACCCGGCCGGTGATCCAACCGCGACCTTGCATGTGGATAGCCGCATCGATACGTTGCCGATGCGCCGGATCCATCCGCTTATCCTGGTAGAGCGCCTGTAGTTGCGCGCTTTTAGGTTGTCCTGTCATACCGCCCTCCGTTGATCGGACTGCTCGCCAGCACGGTTGGCCTCCAAGGCGGTGTGCGAGTAGTACTCTTGAAACCAGGCGACGAACCGCCTGAGCCCTTCATCCAGGGAAATACGTGGGGTGAAGCCGGTAACCTGAGCCAGAGCGCTGGCGTCGGCGCAGGTGGCCAGCACGTCGCCCGGTTGCAATGGCAGCAGCTCGATCACGGCGTTGCGCTGCAGGTGGCGCTCCAGCAGTGCCAGGTAGTCGAGCAGTTCCACCGGGCGTTGCCCGCCGATGTTGAACAGCCGCCACGGCGCTTGGCTGCTGGCCGGATCAGGTTCCAGGGCGTTCCAGTCCGAATTGCCTGCCGGGGGGTGGGGCATCAGCCGCACCAGGCTCTCGACGATGTCGTCGATATAGGTGAAATCGCGTTGGTGGCGGCCGTGGTTGAACAGCTGGATGGGCCGGCCTTCGCTGATCGCCTTGGCAAACTGCATCGGCGACATGTCCGGGCGGCCCCAGGGGCCATACACGGTAAAGAAGCGCAGGCCGCTACAGGCAATGCCGAACAGGTGGCTGTAGCTGTGGGCCATCGCCTCGTTGGCTTTTTTCGTGGCGGCGTACAGCGACAGCGGATGATCGACTGCGTCCTGGACCCGATAAGGCGTGCGCTGGTTGGCGCCGTACACCGAGCTGGACGAGGCGTACAGCAGGTGGCGTACAGGATGACGGCGGCAACCTTCGAGGATATTGAGAAAGCCTGCCAGGTTGCTGTCGACGTAGGCCTGGGGGTTTTGCAGCGAGTAGCGCACCCCGGCTTGAGCAGCCAAATGGATGACCACCTCGGGACGTTCGATGGCAAACAGCCGGGCGACGCCGTCGCGGTCGACCAGATCCAGGCGATGCACCTCAAAGTCGTCGGCCTGCTCACGTACCCAACGCAGCCGAGCGTGTTTGAGCGCCGGATCGTAGTAGTCGTTGAAGTTGTCCAGGCCCACTACCTCATGGCCATCGCGCAGCAGCCGCAGGCAGGTGTGGGCACCGATGAAGCCGGCCGCGCCGGTTACCAACACCTTCATGGCGCACTCACTTGTGCGTTGACCTGACGCAGACCGATGCCACTGTAGTGCAGGCCGTGGGCCGCCACTTGTTCGGGGTTGTACAGGTTGCGTCCGTCGATGATCAGCCGCTCACGCAGTTTGCTGGCGAGCAAGGTGAAGTCGACCACGCGAAAGTTCTTCCACTCGGTGCAGATCACCAGGGCGTCGGCGTCCTGCAAGGTGTCGTCACGGGTGGCGCACAGTTGCAGGTCATCGCGGTAGCCGTACAGACGCCGGCATTCATCCATGGCTTCTGGGTCGTAAGCGCGCACCGTGGCGCCTTCGGCCCACAGCGCTTCCATCAGATAGCGGCTCGGCGCTTCGCGCATGTCGTCGGTGTTGGGTTTGAAGGCGAGCCCCCAGACGGCAATGGATTTGCCGGCCAGTTGGCCTTGCAGACGCTGCTGGAGTTTGGTGAAGAGAATCTGCCGCTGCCGATCGTTGACGTCATGCACGCTTTGCAGCAGGCGCAGCGGCATCCCGCTGTGTTCTGCGGTGTGCAGCAGGGCCTTGATGTCCTTGGGGAAGCACGAGCCACCAAAGCCACAGCCGGGATAGATGAAGTGGTAGCCGATACGTGGGTCGGAGCCGATGCCCTTGCGCACCGCTTCGATGTCGGCGCCCAGGTGCTCGCTGAGGTTGGCCAGCTCGTTCATGAAGCTGATGCGCGTGGCGAGCATGGCGTTGGCGGCGTACTTGGTCAGCTCGGCGCTGCGGTTATCCATGAACATGAGCTTTTCATGGTTGCGGCAGAACGGCGCGTAGAGCTCGGCCAGCTGGTCATGCGCAAGCGCGTCACGGGTGCCGACGATGATCCGGTCGGGGCGCATGCAGTCGGCCAGGGCGCTGCCTTCCTTGAGAAACTCGGGGTTGGACACCACGCGCACCTGCAAGTGGTCCTTGGCCAGACGCTGCAGTTCGGCGCGGGCCAGGGCCAAGACCTGGTCGGCAGTGCCTACCGGCACGGTGGACTTGACGATCAAGGTCCGGTCGGCATCCATCAGTTCGGTGATTTGGCGGGTGACGTTGAGCACATGGCTGAGGTCGGCGGAGCCGTCTTCGTCGGGCGGGGTGCCAACGGCGATGAAGATCAGCTCGGCGTGGCTGACGGCGTCGCTGGCCTGGGTGCTGAACAGCAGGCGGCCTTCCTTGATGTTGTCCTCGAGCAGTTCCGAAAGACCTGGCTCGCTGATCGGCGGCACGCCTTGGCGCAGTTGGTTGATCTTGTGGGTGTCCAAATCCACGCACAACACGCGATGGCCGACATCCGCCAAAGCCGCTGCTTGAACCAGACCGACATAACCGGTGCCAAAAACGCTCACGTCCATGCGCGGTGCCTCGTATGGATGGGGGGGTAAGTAAGGTGGATGAAACAGGGTGTGAGTTCGGTATAGCTCAGCTGTGGGGAATTGCGTCAAAGCAATGGCATGTTTCGTCAGATTTACACGCGCTAACCGAACGGGCCATTGGCCATCAACCCTTTGCCAATCTGAGGCTTAGCGCTCAAAGCTACTGGCAACTGGCCGGTTAACGAGCCGATGAACGGTCTAAGCCCCCGAAAATTGGGAAGTTTGAGTAATAGAGAGGGTCGAGTGAGGGGGCGTGAAGACGCCAAATTCTGGCGTTGTGATAACGTCGGAAAATTGACTTTTGCGACTTGTGATTTGTTTCAGGGCTGCTACGGTTTGGGTAGATTTCCATGAATGGAGGGGCCAAATCATGCGCGGGTGGATCAAGTTGCTGTTGGTGCTTATCTATCTTGGCTCCTTTCATGCCTATTACCTGGAGCGCATAGATGCCTTGGGCATAGGCCTGCCGCTCGTGCTTTTCCTCGGCGTATTCGCAGTATTGGTGGTGGCTTTATTGCTGGCCGCCTGGATACGACCGGCCTGGCTGCGCTGGCCGCTGGCACTGGCGCTGGCGATCAGTGCGGTGTTCTTCGACGCCTATACCCGCATTACTGACTCGTACATGACCTATAGCGCATTCGTCTCTATGGTGTATGCCGGCGGTTTCGTCGGCGAAGCGCTACAGCAATACCACTACGCAATTACCTTGGCGGTGGCCAAATCGGTGTTGTTGCTCCTGGGGGTCGGCCTGCGCCCAGGCCCGGCGCAGCGCCTGCCGCAGTGGTTGCCGATTACCGCGCCAGTACTGGCCTTGCTGCTGCTGATCAGCGTGCTGTTCGTGCGCGCCGGCGAAGGCGCGCGCGGGCTGCCGGTGATGTACACGCCGCTGGCCTACGTGAGCCTGCTTACTTATGAAACGCTGAGCGACAATGTCGGCCCGCGCGAACCCGTAAGCCTGGCACGTAGCGGTGCACCGCTGGCGCGAGACATCGTGCTGGTGATCGACGAAAGCATTTCCGGCAACTACCTGGACGTCAATGCGGCGGGCGGGGTGACCAGCCATCTGGCCCAGTCGCAACCCAAGGCAGACATCTTCAATTACGGTTATGCCGCATCCATTGCCAATTGTAGTGCTGATACCAACATCACGTTGCGCTATGGCGGCACCCGAGAGGATTACCTGCGGATCAATTCGACCCTGCCTTCGATCTGGCAGTACGCCAAGCAAGCCGGGCTGCGCACGGTGTACATCGACGGCCAGCGCACCGCCGGTAATCTGCAGAACCTGATGACCGCCACTGAGAAGCAGGATATCGACCAGTTCATTCAGTTTGATGACACGCCCGTGTTACAGCGTGACATGGCAGCGGTGGCCAAGCTCAGCGTATTGCTCAACGATGGCCAGGCGCAGTTGATCGTGATCAACAAGGTGGGTGCGCATTTCCCGGTACACGACAAGTACCCGGATGAGTTCATGAAGTATCAGCCGGCGCTGCCGCGTGGACGCTTTGCCGATGTGGCCGACTCAGGCACGCGTGAAGGCTTCGATGGACGTAGCGAGGATTGGGTGCTGTATCGCAACGCCTATAAAAACAGCGTGCTGTGGAGCGTTGGCGAGTTCTTCCGCCGTTTGTTCGCCGACGCCGACTTGAGCCAGGCGGTGGTGATCTACACCTCCGACCATGGCCAGGACCTGCACGAGCGCGGCAACCCAGGGCTCAATACCCATTGCGACAGTGATCCGGTGCCTGAGGAAGGTCTGGTGCCACTGGTGATCATCCAAGGCAAGGGGCTCAAGACCCTCGACTGGCAGGCGCACCTGGAGCAGAACCGCAACGCTTCGAGCCACTACAACATCTTCCCGACCTTGCTGCGTTTGATGGGCTATGACAGCGCGGGGGTAGGGCAGGTGTATGGACGTGCCCTGGATGTGCCGACTGAGGATCCATTCACGTTCAACGTACGGTTCAACGCTCGGTTGGGTGCGCAGCCGGATTTCCGGCATATCGACCTGGGCCAGATCGTCACGCCGGTGACGGGCGAGAAGGGCACCGTGGCGGCGCAGTGAGTGCAGCCTTTGCCGCAACGGCCGGGCCCTGTTGAGGTCCGGCCGCGCCATGCGAGGTACCTGATCAAGCCAACGGATGCAGGGCCCGGAACCCCTGGGCCTCCTCAACCAACCAGTCATGCACCGCCCGCGCGCCCGGCTGGCTCAGCCCGCCTGGCGGGTAGTGCAGTACATAGCGTTTATGATTGGCCACCGGCACGCCGAACGGCACGATCAACGCCCCGCGTTCCAACTCATCGTTGAGCAGCGTACGCCGCGCGATGGCCACGCCAACCCCGGCAATCGCCGCCTCGATGGTCAGGTGGTTGCGGTTGAAGGTGTGCCCGCGCCTCACATCCAGCCCAGCGGCGCCGATGCCCTCTAGATAGAACTCCCACTCGGCATACTCCGAGCTGCCGCGCCAGGCGGTAATGTCGTGCAGCAAGGGATAGTGCATCAGGTCAGTCGGCCCGTGCAGCGGCGGGCGGCCGCGCAGCAGCGCCGGGGAGCAGACCGGGAAGATCTGCTCATCCAGCAGCGGGGTGGAGAGCATGCCTGGATAGCTGCCGTCGTTGAGGTCAATGGCCAGGTCGAAATCATCCGGATGCAGCGCTTGGTTGCTGTCTTCAGCGACAAGCCGCAATTCGATATCCGGGTAGCGTTGCTGGAAACGCGGCAAACGCGGCGTCAGCCATTTGGCAAGGAACGAGGGGATCGAACGCAGGCGCAAGGTGCCGCGGATCTCGCCGGCATCCAGGCGCAGCAACTCGGCCTCGATGCTGCCATAGGCCTCGGCCACCGTTTGTGCCAGGCGCTGGCCTTCGGCAGACAGCTCCACTCCGCGCGCTCGACGCAAAAACAGCCGGTAGCCCAGGCGCTCTTCGAGCTGGCGCATCTGCTGGCTGACCGCACCTGGAGTGATGTGCAGCTCTTCGGCGCAGCGAGTGAACGACAGGTGCCGCGCGGCACATGCGAACACATGCAGCCAGACATACATCTGGCCATTGAGTTGTCGCCTCATAGTTTAGTCCTGCTAATGGCTAGCTTAGGAAATTTCGTTGGTCATCGTGGGAAATGCGCGGCAGTATCGCCCAACTTGGCAACACCGTTCAATTTTTCCAGAGAGCCGTTGGCCGGTGCAGTAGGCCGCCACGGTCAGGCATTAGCATGGCTATCAGTGTTTTCGACCTTTTCAAGATTGGCATCGGCCCCTCCAGCTCCCATACCGTGGGGCCCATGCGGGCGGCGGCGACCTTCGCCCAGGCTTTGCGTGAGCGTGGTCTGCTGGCCCAGGTGCAGCGGGTCGAGGTGCGCCTGTATGGCTCGCTGTCTGCCACTGGCGTAGGGCACGCCACCGACCGTGCCTGCCTGCTGGGCCTGATGGGGCAATGGCCTGATCGGATCGATCCGCACAGCATCGAGCCACGCATCGATCAGTTGATGCAGGAGCAGTGCCTGATCCTCGATGGCCGCCAGCCGATTGCCTTCAACTACGCTCGCGACATGCTGCTGCTGGATGAAAACCTGCCGTATCACCCCAACGCCATGACCCTTGAGGCACAAGGCGAGCAGGGCCTGGTGCTGACCCAGACCTACTACTCGGTGGGCGGCGGCTTCATCGTCGAGCAAGACGAAATCGATGCCCCGCAAGGCAGCACCGAGCAGATCAGCCTGCCGTATGAATTTTCCAGCGCCGCCGAACTGCTTGAACTGTGCAAGGCACATGGGCTGAGTGTCAGCCAACTGATGATGGCCAACGAGTGTGCCTGGCGGCCTGAAAGCGAAACCCGCCAAGGCCTGCTGTCGATTTGGGCGGCGATGCGCGAATGCGTCGACAACGGTTTGCGTAACGAAGGGATCTTGCCGGGAGGGCTGAAGGTCAAGCGCCGCGCCGCGCGCTTGCACCGCAGCTTGCAAGAGATCGGCAAGCCCAACGTGATCGGCTCGACCTTGAGCGCCATGGAGTGGGTCAACCTGTTCGCCCTGGCGGTCAATGAAGAAAACGCGGCCGGCGGGCGCATGGTCACCGCGCCCACCAACGGTGCTGCGGGGATCATCCCGGCGGTGCTGCATTACTACATGAAGTTCAACCCGGGTGCATGCGATGACGATGTCGTCGCCTTCCTGCTGGCGGCCGCAGCGGTGGGCATCTTGTGCAAGAAAAACGCCTCCATCTCAGGTGCCGAAGTGGGCTGCCAGGGGGAGGTGGGTTCGGCCTGTTCGATGGCCGCGGCAGGTCTTGCCGAAGTGCTCGGGGCAACCCCGCCACAGTTGGAAAATGCCGCTGAAATTGCCTTGGAACATAACCTTGGCCTGACCTGTGACCCAGTTGGCGGCTTGGTCCAGGTGCCCTGCATCGAGCGTAATGCGATTGCCGCAGTCAAGGCGATCAATGCCGTGCAGATGGCCTTGCGCGGTGATGGCGAGCACTTCATTTCCCTCGACCGGGTGATTCGCACCATGCGTGACACCGGCGCCGACATGCATGCCAACTACAAGGAAACCTCCCGCGGCGGCCTGGCCGTCGCCTTCGTCGAGTGCTGATCTGCGCAGCGTTTGCTGTGCAAGCGTGCTTGCGCTGCGATTGAGGCTCAAGGGTCAACCTTGCTGCCTGTTCTGACGGCTCGCAGCCCAGGCCCGCTTGCACAGCAAGCGCGGCGCAACGCCTCTACTGCAACACCTGCTGTACCAGCAACAAAAACAACTACAAAGGCGATATCTGATGACCGATGTACAAAGCACCACGACTGTTCGTGCGGATTCGGCTGCGCCGGCTTCTGCCGTCGGCTCGACCACCTGGAACCGCCACGACACCACCTGGGCCTTGGGCCTGTATGGCACGGCGATCGGCGCGGGCACCTTGTTCCTGCCGATCAACGCCGGAGTGGGCGGTTTCTGGCCGCTGCTGATCCTGGCGCTGCTGGCGTTTCCGATGACCTTCTATGCGCATCGGGCGCTGACGCGCTTCGTCCTTTCAGGACGCAAGGGCGGCAACGAAGACATCACCGAAGTGGTCGAGGAGCACTTCGGCACTGGCGCCGGCAAGCTGATCACCGCGTTGTATTTTTTGGCCATCTTCCCGATCCTGCTGGTCTACAGCGTCGCCCTGACCAACACCTTGACCAGCTTCCTTGAGCATCAGCTGCACGTCCCTGCGCCACCGCGGGCAGTGCTGTCGCTGTTATTGATCTGCGGGTTGATGATCGTGGTGCGCTGCGGTCAGCAGATCATCGTCAAGGCCATGAGCGTGCTGGTGTATCCGTTCGTGGCGTCGCTGTTGCTGCTCGCCCTGAGTTTGATCCCGAACTGGAACGGCGCCTTTCTGGCCCAGGCCAACGAGGGTATCAGCGCATCGAAACTGCTGCTGACCCTGTGGCTGGCGATTCCGGTAATGGTGTTCTCGTTCAACCACTCGCCAATCATCTCGGCGTTCGCTGTCGATCAGAAACACCGTTACGGCGCAGATGCCGATCGCAAGAGTGGCCGTACCCTGGCCACTGCGCACCTGATGATGGTGCTGACGGTGATGTTCTTCTGCTTCAGTTGCGTGCTGGCGTTGAGCCCGGCCGACCTCGCTGCGGCCAAGGAGCAAAATATTTCCGTGCTGTCGTACCTGGCCAACCACTTCCAGACGCCGGTGATTGCCTTCGTGGCGCCGCTGATTGCCCTGGTGGCGATCACCAAGTCGTTCCTGGGCCACTATATCGGTGCCAGCGAGGGCTTCCAGGGGATGATCGTCAAGAGCCTGCGCGGGCAGGGCAAGGCCTGGCCGGCTAAGCGTCTGCAGCGGATCACGGCGGTGTTCATGGTGCTGGCTTGCTGGATCGTGGCAACGCTCAATCCGAGCATCCTGGGGCTGATCGAGAGCATGGGCGGGCCAGTGATTGCCTGCTTGCTGTTCCTCATGCCGATGTATGCCGTGCGCCGGGTGCCGTCGCTGCGCAAATATTCGGGCAGGTTGTCGAACGTGTTCGTGACCTTGGTGGGGCTGATTACCCTGTCGGCGATCTTCTATAGCTTTATCGCCTGATCACAGGCCTTGGGGCTGCATAGCAGCCCTAAGGCCTGCAATAACCGCCCTGAGCAATGGCGGTCAGCTATTCAACGGGCCTTCTGCTTGAACGCAACGAAGCTTTTGCGCATGTCGCTCGCCCAGCCATCGAGCACCGGCTTGACGTCTTCCAGGGTCAATTGCTGGGTGTCGTTCTCCAGCTCCTTGCCACTGCCCTTGCGCACCACCTGGGCGAGCACCTTCTGGTTAGCCCCATCCAGGAAGGCCGCCTCCACGGCAATATCCACGGCCTGATCACGCCCACCGGCGGCCGTGTTCACCGCCGCAGCGACCAACGCGATCGGGATCACTTCATAAGGCTTCAGGCCCTCGGTATGGGTCGACACCGCGGTGATCGCCGGGCGCACCACGATAGTCCCTGGCCCAGGTGCCTTGGCCAAGGTCATCACGCTGCCCAGTTCTCGGCGCATGGCGTCGTTGAAGTAGCGGGTGATGGCTTGCAGCGTTTGCGTCGAGATCACCGATGTCGCTTGCGGCTTGGGGTAGAACTGGCTCGGCTCGATGAATACCTGGTTGTAATCGCGGGCTTTGATGTTGGGGTCAATCCAGCGCATCACCGGCTGGCCGGAAATGCTTTCGGCAGGCTGGAGGCGACTGTAATCGTTGAGAAACCCTGAGTACTGGCTAGGATCGACACGGTTGCTCGAGCATGCCGCCAGGGCGAGCAGAGCGGCGCACAGCAGGGTGGCGCGGGGCAGTGATTTCATGATGTAGGGCATCCATTGAGGGGACGGCCAGAACAACGCTAGCAGCTGCTTGGCGCTTGGCCAGCTTTAGCCTGGGAAGTCATAAAAATGGCGGCTGTTTTTCGCTGATTAGCGTGTTCTTCTGCCGATTGTCGGCATTTTGACTTTTGTCCTTGGCGGCGAGCGACAGTCGTACTACATATCAAAGGTGGCATTTTGCCTCGACGCCTTATTCGAAGGAAGATCACTCATGCGTCAGGAAAGTTACCGCTCCGATATTGACGGTTTGCGCGCGGTGGCGGTGATTGCCGTGTTCCTGCATCACCTGAACACCTCGTTGTTGCCGGGCGGTTTCGTCGGCGTCGACATCTTTTTTGTCATCTCCGGCTACCTGATCACTTCGCAAGTATTCCAGGAGGTGCGTCAAGGCAGCTTCTCGCTCAAAGGCTTCTATCAGCGACGGATCAACCGCATCGTGCCTGCGCTGGCAACGGTGCTGTTGGTGTGCGTGGTGCTCGGCGCCTTCTTGCTGTCACCGGTAGACCTGATGCGGCTCAACGCCAATGCCCTGTTCGCCCTGTTGGGGGTGTCGAACATCTTCATCTGGCTCAAGTACGGCAACTACTTTGCCGCCGACGCCGGTGAAGCGCCGCTGCTGCATACCTGGTCGCTGGGTATCGAGGAGCAGTTCTATGTGGTCTGGCCATTGCTGGTGCTGTTGGTCTATCGCCTGGCGCCACGGCATTTGTTGTGGGTGCTGGGGGGCGGGCTGGTGCTGGCGATAGGCGTTTCGCAGTATGCGACCGGGGTGTTCGCTACGGCGTCTTACTATTTGCTGCCAACCCGCTTCTTCGAGCTGATGCTAGGGGGCTGGTTGGGTATTTGGCACTTGCAGCATACGCCGCGGGTTGGCCGGATGACATCGCTGGGTTGTTCGCTGCTTGGCTACCTGTTGATTGGCGCGTCGCTATGGCTGCTCAGCGAGGGCGCGCCGTTCCCAGGGTTGAATGCCTTGTGGCCGTGCCTGGGGGCGGCATTGCTGATCCATGCCGGGGTCAGCGGCGGTCCTTCGCCGATTCTCGGTTGCCGACCGATGGTGTTCGTCGGGCTCATCTCGTATTCGCTTTATCTGTGGCATTGGCCGCTGATTGCCTACCTCAATTACCTTGAGGTGCCGATGACCTTCGCCCTCGGCTGTGTGGTGGTCGCCGGCGCGCTGCTGTTGGCCTGGCTGTCCTGGCGCTATGTGGAAAAACCCATGCGCCGCAGTGGCGTGAAGCTTGGTTTCACTCAGGTGTTCGCGCGCCGCTTCGCCGTGCCAGCCATGGGCTTGGCATTGCTGGCAGGGGTCACGCAGCAGTTCAGCGGCTTTCCGCAGCGATTCAGCCCCCAGGTGCTGGCCCTGGAGGCGATGACTCTGGAGCGGCCGGCGGAGATTCGCCGCGGCTGTCACGTGCCCAGCGGGCTGTACCG
Source organism: Pseudomonas sp. BT-42-2 (assembly GCF_025847435.2). NCBI lineage: Bacteria > Pseudomonadati > Pseudomonadota > Gammaproteobacteria > Pseudomonadales > Pseudomonadaceae > Pseudomonas > Pseudomonas sp. BT-42-2. The sequence continues at coordinate 158,516 of NZ_JAOYTM010000002.1, read as the reverse complement.
CACCGAGCCGGATGACACCTGCCGCCTTGGTGCGGCGAAAGCGGCTATCGACGGCATCCTGGTCGGCGATTCGGTCGCCAACCATTTCAGCGGCATGGTCGATATCCTGGCACGCCCCGACGGCATCAGCCTGATGGACTACACCCTAGACTCCTGTGCGCCAGTGCTGGGCTACAACGGCGGCATGCCAGGGGCCTACGCTGATCATTGCGCTCAACGCAACCAACGGGTGTACGCCTTGGTCGAGGCCAAGCGTTATCCCTACGTGGTACTGGCGGGTAACTGGCCGAACGACGAAACGGTCGGGCCGGCGATCGAGGCCAGCCTGGCGCGGGTGGTGGCCAGCAGCGGGCAGGTGATCGTGATCCTCAGGAACCAGCCGATCGACAAAGCCGCGACCTGCCCGATACGGCGCCTGATGTTTGGCCTGGAGCATCCGTGTGAAGCCGCTGAGACGCCACTGCCGCAGTATTGGGCGCAGATTCGCCTCAAGTATCCGCAGGTGCGCTTCATCGACCCCAACCAAGTGATTTGCCCCAATGGCCTGTGCAGTCCGTTGATCGATGGCAAGTTGCTGTATCTGGATAACGGCCATTTGAACGAGGTCGGCTCGCGGTTCATCGGCCAGACCTTGCTGGAACGGGGATATTCACTGCTCAAGGATCCTCGGCCGCAGGTGGTCAGCACCAACGCGCCCGGCAAAGCTGACCGGTCGAACTAAGACAATCTTCTACTGTTTGCGGGCACTGGCTGACTGAGCAGTGCCCCGGGCAATGCGGGGTGCCTGGGCCCGTTCGGTCTGCGCATAACGCCGAGCCAGCTAGGGCAACGGCTGCGCAGATGCAATTTCCTACGATGCGCCCTGATTCCGCCGACTTTTCACTGCTGCCCCTCATTGGAAACTATGCCCGTTAAGGGTATGGTTAGGGCGGACTCACAATGGATGTGAACAAGCGCAGGGATTTTGCTCGCTGGCAAGCCAGCATGAAGCTGACCGATTGCATGTTGTGCAGGGCAGTCGAGGACATGCGTAATGGTTTGGTCGACGCAAGCTTGGGCGGCCTGCTGTTCAAAAAGCGCATTGCCAATGCCGCAGGCGGTAAGCGTGGCGGGTATCGAACGCTACTTTCCGCGCGCATCGGCAGCCGCTATGTGTTTTTGCACGGGTTCGCCAAGAGTGACAAAGCGTCGATAACGGCAGATGAACAAAAAGCGCTGCAATTTGCCGGCAGGGTATTTCTCGAATTATCTGCTGTGGCCTTGGCGAAGGCCCTCAGGGCAGGTGTACTGATGGAGGTGTGCTGTGAGCAGCAAACTTATTGAGTCGTTGCGTGATGACCTTACTGCACTGCATCAAGCAGGGGCGGTGGGCAAGGTTACGTTGCGCGACTTTGAGGCTATTTGCCCCGCGCCCGTGCGCGATTTCAGCGCGCTGGATATCCGCCGTTTGCGCGAAACGCTCAATTTCAGTCAGCCGGTATTCGCCCTGCATCTGCATACCAGCGCGTCCACTGTACGCAAGTGGGAGCAGGGCGAAACACGGCCAGCCGGGCCTGCGTTGAAGCTGCTCAATGTCATTGCTGACAAGGGGCTGCAGGCCATTCTTTGAAGCGCTGCCCGTCGCAGGCTAGCCCAGCACCTCGCGCAGCCGATACCACATCATTCCCAGCGCCAGCAGCGGCGAGCGCAGGGCCTTGCCTCCCGGGAAGGTCAGGTGCGGGACTGCGCTGAATACATCCAAGCCCTGGCTATGACCGAGCGCGATGGCTTCGGCCAACAGCTTGGCGGTCCAGTGGGTGACGTTCAGGCCGTGCCCTGAATAGCCCTGGGCGTAGTAGACGTTGGGATGCTGGCTGAGCCGACCGACTTGCGGGAAGCGGTTGGCAGTGATGCCGATCATGCCGCCCCACTGATAGTCGATGCGTACGCCGGCCAGTTGCGGGAACACCTTGAGGACCTTGGGCAGCATGTAGGCGCCAATGTCCTTGGGATCGCGCCCGGAATAGTGGCAGGCACCGCCGAACAACAAGCGGCGGTCGGCGGTGAGGCGGTAGTAGTCCAGGCCGACTTTCTGGTCGCACATCGCCATGTTCTGTGGGATCAGCGTCTTGGCCAACTGCTCTGGCAGCGGTTCGCTGGCTACAACGTAGCTGCCCGCGGGCAGTACCTTGCCAGTCAGGCGTGGTTCGAGTTCGTCCAGGTGGGCGTTGCAACCTAGTACCAGACTGTTGGCCCGCACGCTGCCACGGGCGCAGTGCAGGGTTACCGAGCTGCCGTGCTCGATGCGCAGCACCGGGCTCTGCTCGAAGATCTGTACGCCCAGGCCTGCGGCTGCGCGTGCTTCGCCTTGCACCAGGTCGAGTGGGTGCAGGTGCCCTGAGCCCATGTCGATCAGGCCACCTGCGTACTGCTCGCTGGCGACCACTTCATGCATCCGCTCGGCACTGACCAGGCGCGTTTCGTGGCGGTAGCCGAGGCTGGCCAGCTCTTGCTGTTCATCGCTGAAGGCAGCGAACTGCGCCGGGGTGTTGGCCAGTTCGCAAAAGCCCCAGCGCAAATCGCACTGGATGTCGTATTGGGCGATGCGCTGGCGGACCAACTCGACCGAGTCGATCCCGGCGTGCTTGAGGTAGCGCACGCCGTCCTGGCCGACATAGCGGGCGAAGCCGCTGACGTCATGGCCAATGCCGCGAATCAGCTGGCCGCCGTTGCGCCCGCTGGCGCCCCAGCCAATCCGCCGGGCCTCCAGAAGGATCACCGAAAGCCCGCGCTCGGCCAGCTCCAGGGCGGTGTTGACCCCGGTAAGACCACCCCCGACCACGCAGACATCGGCACTGAGCGCGCCTTCGAGTGCAGCGTAGGGCGTCGCCGCCCGCGCGCTGGCAGCGTAATAGGAGGCAGTGTGTTGAGTATCAAGGGACATGGCGCGTACTCGGCTCAGCGATTGGATTTGATCTTGCTCCAGGAGCGGGTCATGACGCGCATGATCTTCGGGCTCGGAGTGCTGGACACATACAGCTTGTCCAGCACCTCCTGGGGAGGATAGATCTCGGGGTTGTTGACCAGCGAGGGGTCCATGTGGGCCTTGGCCTCAAGGTTGGCATTGGCATAGCCGACCGTGGCACTGACCTTGGCGATCACCTGCGGGTCGAGTAGGTAGTTGATGAAGGCCAGGGCCTGGTCAGGGTTGCTGGCGTCCTTGGGAATCGCCAACAGGTCGAACCACAGGTTGCTGCCTTCCTTGGGAATGCTATAGGCGATTTTCACGCCATTGTTGGCCTCCACCGCGCGGTTGGCCGCCTGGAACACATCGCCGGAATAACCGAAGGCGACGCAGACATCGCCGTTGGCCAGGTCCGAGACATATTTGGAGGAGTGGAAGTAAGTGATGTAGGGGCGCAGCTTGAGCAGCTGGGCCTCGGCCTTCTTGTAGTCGTCTTCCTTTTCGCTGCGTGGGTCCATGCCCAGGTAGTTGAGCATTGCCGGGAACAACTCGTCCGGCGAGTCCATGAACGCCACGCCGCACTTTTGCAGCTTTTTCAGGTTCTCAGGCTCGAACAGCACAGCCCAGGAATCAATCTTGTCGATGCCCAAAGCGGCCTTGACCTTGTCGACGTTGTAGCCGATGCCGTTGGTGCCCCATAGGTAGGGCACTGCGTACTGGTTGCCAGGGTCGTTCTGCTCAAGCTGCTTGAGCAGTTTAGGGTCAAGGTACTTGAAGTTGGTCAGCTTGCTGCGGTCTAGCGGCAGGAACGCGCCAGCCTTGGCCTGGCGCGCCAGGAAATGGTTGGAGGGCACTACCACGTCGTAGCCGGTGCGCCCGGCCAGCAACTTGCCCTCCAGGGTTTCGTTGGAGTCGAACACGTCATAGACCACCTTGATCCCGCTGCTGGCCTGGAAGTCCGCCAGGGTGGTGTCACCGATATAGTCGGTCCAGTTGTATACGCTGACCGTTGGTTGGGCCTGGGCGGCCGCGCCGAACAGCAAGGCGAATGCTGCGGGAAGCAAAGAGTGCAAATGACGCATGTCGACACCTCATTGGTATTTTTCTTGGGTCTGTTGCGAGTGTTGCAGATCAGACACTGAGCATCAGGAACTCACGCTCCCAGGAGCTGATCACGCGCTTGAAGTTTTCGTGCTCGGCGCGCTTGACCGCCACATAGCCCTGGACGAACTGGCGGCCCAGGTAGGTCTGCAGAATTTCGCAGTCTTCCATGTGCTGCAGGGCGTCTTCGATGGTGATCGGCAGACGCAGGTTGCGCCGCTCGTAGGCACGGCCTTGGACCGCTGCGCTCGGCTCGATCTTCTCGACCATGCCCAGGTAGCCGCACAGCAGGCTCGCCGCGATGGCCAGGTACGGGTTGGCATCGGCGCCCGGCAGGCGGTTCTCGACCCGCATCGCTTCAGGGCTCGAGGTCGGCACGCGCAAGCCGGCAGTGCGGTTTTCTTCGCCCCACTCGACGTTCACCGGCGCCGAGGTATCGGGCAGGAAGCGGCGGAACGAGTTGACGTTGGGGGCGAACATCGGCAGCACTTTGGGGATGTACTTCTGCAGGCCGCCAATATGATGCAGGAACAGCTCGCTCATGCTGCCATCGTCGTTGGCGAAGATCGGCTTGCCGGTGGCGATGTCGACCACGCTCTGGTGCAGGTGCATGGCGCTGCCCGGCTCGTCGGTAATCGGCTTGGCCATGAAGGTTGCAGCGACGTTGTGCTTGAGCGCTGCCTCACGCATGGTGCGCTTGAACACGGTGATCTGGTCGGCCAGGTCGAGCGCGTCGCCGTGACGGAAGTTGATTTCCATCTGCGCCGGGCCGTCTTCATGGATCAGCGTGTCCAGGTCCAGCCCTTGGATTTCGCACCAGTCGTAGACGTCTTCGAACAGCGGGTCGAATTCGTTGGCGGCATCGATGGAGAATGACTGCCGACCGCTTTCGGCGCGCCCCGAACGGCCCAGTGGCACTTGCAGGGGCAAGTCCGGGTCTTCGCAGCGCTTGGTCAGGTAGAACTCCATCTCCGGCGCGACGATAGGCTGCCAGCCTTTGTCGGCGTAGAGCTTGAGGACCTTTTTCAGCACGTTGCGCGGCGACAGTTCGATCGGGTTGCCTTGTTTGTCGAAGGTGTCGTGGATCACGATCGCGGTCGGCTCGATCGCCCACGGGATCTGGTACACCGCGCTAGGGTCGGGGCGGCAGACCATGTCGATGTCGGCAGGGTCGAGCAGGTCGTAGTAGATGTCGTCGTCGACATAGTCGCCGGTGACGGTCTGCAGCAGCACGCTCTCTGGCAGGCGCATGCCGCGCTCATGGAGGAACTTGGCGGTCGGCGCGATCTTGCCGCGGGCGATGCCGGTCAGGTCGCTGATCACGCATTCGACTTCAGTGATGCGGTGTTCTTTCAGCCACGTGGACAGCTGATCGAAAGGGGCGTTCATACAGACCTCTTGGTTGGGTTTTGGTGGCACATCGTTTCAAGGAATCTTCCCAGCTGATGCGCTGAGGGCTATCTTGGTCGCAGCCCACAGGGTTGATCTATCCACTTCCTTCGGCAATGAATGCACCAAAAGAGTGCATATAGGACATCGCGTGACAACGCCCCATGCCTTGCAGGTCCAGGCTTTCAACACCAGCGACGTGACAGAACAGGTGCGCGCCACCCCGGGCTGGCAGCAGCAATACCGGCAAATGTCCCCCGGGCATTTCAACGGCCAACTGCGCTGTTTGGGGCTCGATGGCGTGGAAGTCTACGAAGAGCGCCTCAACACCCGGGTCGAGCAGTTCTTCCGCGCGCCCAGCGGGTCGTTGACGTTTTGCTTTGATCGCAGCGATAACAGCCTCTACGTGCTCAATGAAGAGAGCCGCAATATCTGGATCACTCCGGAGAACTACCAGGAAGTGGCGGTGGTGTTCGATCAAGGCTTCTTGCAACGGCATGGGCTGGATGTCAATCGCCTGGAAGGGTTGTTCATGGTGCCGTTGGACAGCGTGCAGAACGCGCTGTTCGGCGGCTGGCTCAGCGCCACTCTGACGCGCCTGGGCCAAGCCGATTCGCCGGTGGAGGGCAGGGCGCTGGCCGAGCAATTGCTGGAGGACTGCCTGTTCATCCTCGACAACGCCAGCCAACGGCTGCAGGGCGATGCCCTGGAGCGGCGTGGCGAGGCGCGGGCGGTGATGCGGCGGGTCAGTGACTGGGCGGCGGATTGCCCGGACGAGACGCTTAACCTGGTGGAGCTGGCCAACGTTGCCGGGGTCTCGGTGCGCCAGTTGCAGCAGACGTTCAAAGCCTTCACCAACCTGCCACCAGCTCATTGGTTGCGTTTGCGCAGGCTAAACGGAGCACGGCGAGACCTGCTGCGTGGGGGCGAGTTGACGGTGGCTGAAGTGGCGATGCGTTGGTCGTTCTGGCATCTGGGGCGGTTTTCCGACAGTTATCGGCAGTTGTTTGGCGAGTTGCCGAGTGAGACGCTGCGCCGGGCAAGAGGTTGAGGCCTGGGCCGGCTGTGCTGGCCTCTTCGCGGGCAAGCCCGCTCCCACAGGGATTGCGTTGTTCTCCAGAGCAGCGGGATCCCTGTGCTGACCCCACAGGTACGGCGTTGCTCTCCATAGCAGCGGGGTCCCTGTGCTGACCCCACAGGTACGGCGTTGTTCTCCAGAGCAGCGGGATCCCTGTGCTGACCCCACAGGTACGGCGTTGCTCTCCAGAGCAGCGGGGTCCGTGTGCTGACCCCACAGGTACGGCGTTGCTCTTCAGAGCAGCGGGGTCCGTGTGCTGACCCCACAGGTACGGCGTTGCTCTTCAGAGCAGCGGGGTGCCTGTGCTGACCCTACAGGTACGGCGTTGCTCTTCAGAGCAGCGGGATCCCTGTGCTGACCCCACAGGTACGGCGTTGCTCTTCAGAGCAGCGCGGTCCCTGTGGGAGCGGGCTTGCCCGCGAAAAGGCCAGCGCAGACAATCCTGCATGCCCCGGTAAATATTGGTATGGTGCCCGGCAGTTTTCCCCGAGGTTCCGATGTTCTATCTGCCACTGACCAGCGACCAAGCCGAGCGCCTCGCCAGCGAGGCCTGCGCCGGCGAATTTCTTCCCCAGGCCAGCCTGCCGGAAACGGCCAGCGTGCTGTTCATCCAGAACCTGCCACGCCAGCAAGGAAAACCCTCGGTAGAGGCCCAAGAGCGGCGCTTTGCCGAAATGTTGCGCATCGCCGATGAAGTGCATGCTGCTGCCCCCGACCAGTTCCAGGCGCAAGTAGCCAAGCGTTTCGACGCTGAGGCGTTCGCCATGGGGCTGGGCATGCTCGGAGAAAACGGCATTGGCCTACTGAGCCCTGAGACGCCAGTCGATCCTGCCGACTGGCGCGACAGTGAGGGCGGCTGGAACTTCCTGTTCGCCGATAGCTACCGCCAGTTGGTAACGCCGCTGCACCCTGTCAGCCTGCCGTCGCTGTCCAGCGACCTGCATCTGAGCGACCAGCAGAATCGCCTGCTGCGCGAATTTCTCTCCGGTGTCGACGAATCGGTAGCCGTGCAAGGGTTCGCCGGCACCGGCAAGACGTTCCTGATCCATCAATTCGCGCGCTTGCTCGACCCCCAGCGCACCTTGTTGCTGGCCATGACCGAGGGCCAGTTGCGCGCCTTGCAGGCGCGGGTCAAGGACGCCTCGGCGTTCACCGCACTGACGTTCGGCCAGTTGGCCGACGAAATCCTCAATCGCGACCTGACTAGCAATGGCTGGCGCCTGCGCGACGCCTACCGCAGCAAACTGTCCTGGCGCCCACAGGAGTCGCAGGTGGTGCAGTGGCTGGGTATCCCCGATATCGGCCCGCTGGCTGCTCGTGAGGTGGTTGCCTTGTGCATCAAGGCCGTGCGCAGCTTCTGCCGCAGCGCTGATGAGGTTATCGGCTTGCAGCATCTGCCATGGATGGGACCGGGATTCTCGCCGCTGGATCAGGAGGTGTTGCTGGAGAAGGCGCGCCTGTACTGGCAACAACTGATCCGCCCCTCGGCGCGGGAGATCCAGCTACCGGTGCGCGACTACCATCGGGTCAAGCTGCTATCGCTGACGCGCGAAGTCATCGATGTTCAATTCAGCCATGTCATCGTCGACGAAGCCCATGAGTTATCTGCGCCGATGCTTGCCGTACTCGACCGCAGCCCCCAGGCGATCATCACCCTGGGAGATGACCTGCAGAACCTCAATGGCCTGAGCCCGCACCACGGCAGTTTCATTCGCCAGCGCTGCATCGATCACTCGTTGCGAGCGGGGCCGGCGATGGAGAGCGTGCTCAATCCACTGATCCTGGCGCACCCATCGGCTATCCAGGCGGCCTTCACCGGCAGCGCCGAACACTACACGCGGGTGAGTTTCTTCGATGCGGTGACGGTGCCCGAGCAGCCTACGGCGTTGCTGGTTGACGATGAATGGGGGCTGTTTGGTTGGTTCCAGCGCCTTACCCATCAGGGCGTGCCGTTCGTCCTGCTCCAAGGCGCACGCAAGGAGTTCGAGCTGTTCGTCGAAGACTGTATCGAACTCTACCGCCATGGCACCCGACCACGGCACAACATGCTGTTTCGCTATGCCAGCTGGCAAGCGCTGGAGCAGGACAAGGGTGACGACAAGGCTTTCGCTGCGGTGGCCAACATGCTGCGCAAAGGCTACAGCCCGGAACACTTTGCCAAGGCCAAGAGCCGCTACCGCTGGGACAAGGCGCCCAAGCTGTTCCTCGGTCGGGTAAGGGATGTGAAGAACATGGAATTCGCCCGGGTGATGGTGTCGCCCGAGCTGATGGTCGCGCCTGGCGCCGGCAACAACCGCAACGAGCGGGCGCGGATGTTGGCCGGCTTGTATACTGCCTGTTCGCGGGCCAGGCATGAACTGATCGTGCCTGGAGGAATGCTCGATTGGGTCAAGGATCAGGTGCGCGATTGAACATGTTGGGGCCGCAAACCGGCCCCAAATGCCTACCCAAACAATCAGTTGCGATCCAACCAAACGGTCTGCACATTGCAGAACTCACGCACGCCAAAGTGCGACAGCTCGCGGCCAAACCCGCTTTTCTTGACGCCACCGAAGGCCACCCGCGGATCGGACGCGCAATAGCCGTTGATGAACACGCCACCGGTATCCAGCGCCGCCGTCATCCGTTCTGCCAAGGCAACATCGGCGGTATAAATGGTCGCGGCCAAGCCAAACTCGCTGTCATTGGCCAGTTCCACCGCATGGTCGGCATCGCGCGCAGCGATGATCGCCGCCACGGGGCCAAACAACTCTTGCTTGAACGCGGTCATTTCGCAGGTCACGCCAGCGAGCACGGTCGGCTGGTAGACGTTGGCGACGCCCTCGGCCTTCTGGCCGCCGAGCAGCAGGGTCGCGCCTTCAGCCAAGGTCGCTTGTACCTGGCCATGCAGCTCGTCGCGCAGGTCATAACGGGCCATCGGGCCGATGTAGGTGTCGTCCTGCAGCGGGTTGCCGACCTTGAGCTGGCGGGTCGCCTCGACGAATTGGCGGGTGAACTCATCAATGATGCTGTCTTCGACGATCAGACGCTTGGCCGCGGCGCAGACCTGGCCGGTGTTCTGGTAACGGCCGATCACCGCGGCTTTGACGGCAGCATCGAGGTCGGCGTCGGCCAGCACGATGAACGGGTCTGAACCGCCCAGCTCCAGCACGCATTTTTTCAACGCAGCACCGGCCTGGGCGCCGATGGCCATGCCGGCGCGCACGCTACCGGTCAGGGTCACGGCAGCAATGCGCGGGTCATTGATGGCGCGAGTGACGCCATCAGGGGTGACGTTGATGACCTCGAAGCTGCCATCTGGCAGGCCGGCCTGCTTGATGATCTGCAGCAGCAGGTAGGCGCTGCCCATCACATTGGGAGCGTGCTTGAGCACGTAGGTGTTACCGGCCAGTAGCGCAGGCACGGCGCCGCGCAGGACTTGCCAGATGGGGAAGTTCCACGGCATCACCGCCAGGATCGGGCCCAGGGGACGGTACTCGATACGCGCCTTTTCGATCTGAGTCGGCTCCGGCGCGAGCATGGCTGGGCCGTGTTCGGCATACCACTGGCACAGGCCAACGCACTTGCTCACCTCGCCACGGGCCTGGCTGATCGGCTTGCCGATTTCGCGGCTGATCATCACCGCCAGGGCTTCGTGGTTGGCCTGCAGGGCATCTGCCAGAGCGATCAGGTATTCGCTGCGCTGACCCAGCGACACCTTGCGCCACAGGTTGAAGCCAACCTTGGCACGTTGCAGCGCCGCGTCCAGTGCGGCGTCGGTGTCGAATGGGTAGTGGCCGATCTGCTCGCCGCTGTACGGGTCGATGGAGATGGCGTGGGTCAGGCTAGTGATCTGGCTCATGGCGGAGCGCCTCGTTGTTGTTGGTGAGTGACGCCCAGACTAGTGGCGTGCATCATTATTGAAAACTGAATAATAATGAGCGAAACATTCACGTTTGGAGAAAGATAGTGGACTTGGTGCAACTGGAAATCTTCAAGGCTGTGGCCGAGCACGGCAGCATCAGTGCGGCCGCCCAGCAGATTCATCGGGTGCCGTCAAACCTGACCACCCGTATCAAGCAGCTTGAGGAGGACCTGGGCGTTGAGCTGTTCATCCGCGAAAAAAGCCGGCTGCGCCTGTCGCCGGCCGGTTGGAATTTTCTTGAATACACCCGGCGCATTCTTGACCTGGTGCATGAAGCCCGACTGACCGTGGCCGGTGAAGACCCACAAGGTACTTTCGCCCTGGGTTCGCTGGAAAGCACCGCCGCGGTTCGCATCCCGGCGCTGCTGGCGGCCTACAACCAGCGATTTCCCAAGGTCGACCTGGACCTCTCCACCGGACCTTCCGGCACCATGCTCGAGGGGGTGTTGTCTGGCCGACTGGTCGCGGCGTTCGTTGACGGCCCGGTGTTGCACCCGACCTTGGAAGGCATGGCGGTGTTCGAGGAGGAGATGGTGGTCATTGCGCCGCTCAACCATGCACCGATCAGCCGGGCGCGCGAGGTCAACGGCGAGAGCATCTACGCCTTTCGCGCCAACTGCTCCTATCGCCATCACTTCGAGAACTGGTTCGTCCAGGATCAGGCGGTGCCCGGCAAGATCCACGAGATGGAGTCCTACCACGGCATGCTGGCCTGCGTCAGTGCCGGTGCGGGCCTGGCGCTGATGCCGCGTAGCATGCTCGACAGCATGCCAGGGGTCAGCACGGTGAGCGTGTGGCCGTTGTCGCAGGACTTTCGCTATCTCAAGACCTGGCTGGTGTGGCGCCGCGGGACGGTGTCGCGCAGCTTGAGCATGTTCATCAAGTTGCTGGAAGAGCGCCGCGCTGCCTGACCGATGGTCGCGCCAGGGCGCAACGCCAGGCGCGGCGCAGCGTCGAACCTAGGGTAAGCATCCCGCTGATGGAGGAGTGCACCATGCGCAACCATCATTACAGCCTGTGTGCAGCATTGCTGGTGGGCCTGGCTCTACCCTGGACACTGGCGACTGGCGCAGACCTCAATGCGCCAATCGACGCGCAGGCTGTGCAACTGCAGCCGCAGGAGCAGAACGGCATCCGCTATCTGCAAGGTGGCATCGGCCAGGACGAGGCCAACGCCTTGCGCCAAACCCAGGGCTACAACCTGCACATCACCCTGTCGACCGGCCCCGAAGGCAAGTTCCAGACGGGAGCGGCGGTCGATATTCAAAGTGGCCAGGGCCAGCCGCTGCTGAACCTACAGGACGTCGGCCCGATGATCTACGTGCAACTGCCACCGGGGCATTACCGGGTGATCGGCCAGGCTGAAGGGCAGACCGTGCAGCAGCAAGTGAGTATTGACGGCAAGGCGCCAGTGAAGGTCAATCTGAACTGGCGTTGAATGCCCATTATCACCAGGAGTACAGATGTGCTCCTGGTGCCGGAGGGTAACCCGATGGGTGTGCAGGAGCAGTTGCACGCGCTGCGCGACGACGGTTTTGTGCTTATCCCTGACGTGCTCGATGCACTGCAGATTGCCTTGATACGCTGCGCTATCGACGATCTGCAGCCACTGCACTGGGACTATCAAGGCCTGCTCGAACAGTACAAGTGCGTATTCAACCGCAGCCCGCTGTGGCTGAGATTTCTCGACCTACCGGCGCTTATCGGCCTGGCCGAAGCGGCCTTGGGCGACGATTGCCACATCATCGGCCAGACCGCCTGGCGCAGTCATCCTGGTTATCCAGGCCTGCCATGGCATCTGGATCACCTGCCCATGCAATTGCCGCCGTGGCTTTACGCCCAGCACGATTTCAGCCTGCCCATGCACATCATCACGGCGCAGCTGTATTTGTGCGATATCGACCTGGCCATCGGCCCAACCTGGGTAGTGCCAGGCAGTCATCGCGCGGGGCGAGCGCCAGAGCCGGGCGAGGACAGCTGGCAAGGGCAGGGCGCCCAGGCGCTGCTGTGTCGGGCCGGTACTGCCTTGGTGTTTCGCAGTGACCTCTGGCACCGCGGGGCGGCCAACAGCAGTGCCGGACACGTGCGCGACATGCTCCAGGTGCACTATGGCCGGCGCATGGTGGCGCAGAAGTTTTCCCCATACCTGAGCTGGCAGTTCAACCCTGAAGTACTGGCCGCAGCCACTGCCCGGCAACGGCGTTTACTCGGGGAGCACGCCGAGTCGGAATACGATTAGCCTATTAGCCAATAGTGGCAATCCACTTTCAACTTTCTGACTATCTAGTCGATAATCCGAAAAGTATTGCACCTTGTTACTTGGCTGGATGCCCAGGTAGACAAGCGAAAAATGAGGGGCTCAAGCCCCCGATTTCCGTGAAGACCATCAGGAGAGTCATTGATGAAAACCCGTCTCGCCACCACGCTGGCGGCCGCCGTCCTGGCGTTCGCTGGCGCCAATCTGGCCCATGCCGCACAAGTGTCCGGCGCTGTTGGCGCCACCGGCCAAGGTGACATGACCTACCGTATCGGCCTGTCCTGGGATTGGGACAAGCAGTGGCTGCAAAGCAGCACTGGCCACCTGACTGGCTACTGGGACGGCGCCTACACCTACTGGGAAGGTGGTGAGGCCAGCGGCGCCCATTCGCTTTCGTTCAGCCCGGTGTTCGTCTACGAGTTCAGCGGCTTCACCTACACCCCCTACATCGAGGCGGGTATTGGCCTGGCAGCGTTCTCCAAGACTGACGTTGGCGACCAACGCCTGGGCTCTGCGGTCAACTTCGAAGACCGCATCGGTTTTGGCCTGAAGCTGCCGGGCGAGCAGAAGGTTGGCATCCGCGCGATGCACTACTCCAACGCCGGCATCAAGCAGCCTAACGACGGCATCGAGTCGTACTCGCTGTTCTACAGCAAAGGTTTCTGATGCATGGCAGGCAGGGCGGCAATCGCCCTGCCTGCCTTTTCGCCAGTGCTTTAATGCACTGCCTTGATCGCCAGCACGTTGCACAGTGGATGTTCCAGCACATGCGCGGTGGTACCGCCCAGGAAGGTCTGCATGGCGTCGTGCCGATGGCTGCCCATGACGATCACATCGACCCGGCTGTGACTGATGTAATGGGCAATCGCCCTGATCGCCGGCCCCTCAAGGAAATGCCGGCGCTCCAAGGCGACTTCATGATGATCACCCAATCGATTGAACGCGGTCCGTTGCGCGACCCGCACACTGGCGTCGAAGCCAGGCATGGTCACTGTGCCAGCGCCAAAGTCGGCGATATGGGTTTTCGACGCATCGCACACATGCAGCAAATGCAGCTCGGCATTGCATTGCAGGGCCAGCGCACGAGCGCTTTGGATGACCTGCTCGTCCAGGTGTTCACCGGCGCCGTGGCTATTGAGATCGACTGCTGCAGCGATTTGCCGGGGTAGCGGCAGGCGGATTTCGCTGACCAGATGCACGGCGACCGGGCTGTCCTTGAGCAGTTGCCAGTCCAAGGGGGTTACCAGTAGCCGCTTGAGCACCGGCTCGTGCTGTACATCCTTGATCAGCAGATCGCAGCCCAGGCGTTCGACTTGCTCCAGCACACTGCCCAGGGGATCGCGGGTCAGCAGCAGCTCGGTGGAAACATCCAGGCCGGTATTACGCAGCTGCTCGGCAACGTCCGCCAGCCACAGGCGATTGTGGGTCAACAGGCGTTCGCGCTCGCTGCCATCGCTCATCAGGCCAAAGGTGTCGACATCGTCGACGAAAACGTTGACATCCAGCAAGGCACCGCTGGATTCGGCCAGCGCCGCCGCCCGCTGCAAGGCGGGTGAGTAACGCATCTGCGGGCCGAGCATGACGAACATGCGCTTGAACTGGCTCATCGCACACCTCCTCGTGTGGCAGCCCCCCGTTCATGCCGTTGTTGGTTTGCGGGCCAAGTGGCGCGCCAATCCCACTTTCAGTCTAGACGCTCTGCGCCGGCGGCACGTCGCTGGGGCGATCGATGTCGATCAATACTCCCGGGTCATCGACCGTCAGCGTGTGCACTGCGTGGCTGTTGGCCTGGACCACGCTTCGCGCGCCGCTGTCGCCGGCAAGCTGACTGAGCTCGGCCCAGAAGTCGCGGCCGAATATGACTGGATGACCGGTCTTGCCTTGGTAGGCGGGGCGGCAGATTCGATCAGGAGCAGAGCTGCCGAGCAGGGTATCCAGGGTACTGGCATGGATGAACGGCATGTCGGCGAGAAACATTGCCAGCGCCTGGCCTTCGGAAACGGCGCTGATACGCTGGACACTGGTGGCGATGCTATGACCTAGACCGAGCCGGCTGCTGGCGCACTGGACGATACGGACCTTGCTCGGTAGGTCGAGCGGCACCGAATCGTCCTCGCGCAAGGCCAGCCAGACTTCCTCGAACACCGCGCAAGGCAGTAACAGGCTCGATTGCAGCAGGGTCAGGCCATTGCTCAAGCGCTGTTGCCGCTTGTCGCCGCCAAAGCGTTGGCTGCGGCCGGCGGCGAGTACTAGGGCGACTGGCTTGCAAAGCATGGGGTTGTCCTTATCGAGGGCAAGGTTCGCCTGCGCTGGATCGGTGCGGCGCCAGGTGCATGTTAGCAGCCCGCCCGGGGACACGGCTGCCTCAGCACCGCGTGGCAAGGCTTAGGCTAACGCAGCGCTTGGCCAGCTGACTTGGCCATGCACCTGTGGCGGATGGCCCGCGAGGGCTATGGCATCTGCTGGCTGCCGGAATCGGCCGCGCAGGATGAACTAGCCACCGGCCGCCTGGTGCACGCGGGCGGCGCACAGTGGTGCGCAGATCTGGAGATTTGGTCGTTCAAGGCAACCGGTAACAGCAACCCGACCATGATCGAGTTGTGGCGCTCGCTGGAGAAGGATGTGCCGTGATCGGACCTGACCGAGCCGCATAGCGTCGGGTATGATGCGCCCCTCATCACTCCAAGAGGCCTGCCCCATGTCCCTGAGCGCTGCACAGATTGGCGAATTCCGCGCCTTTGCCGAACAGCTGGCCGATGCCGCCGCTGCGGCGATCCAGCCGTATTTCCGAGCCAGCCTGGACGTCGAGGACAAAGGCGGACGCCTGTACGACCCCGTGACCGTGGCCGACAAAGCGGCGGAAGACGCCATGCGTGCGTTGATCCAGGCGCGCTATCCCGAGCACGGCATTCTTGGCGAAGAGCAAGGCGTGGCAGTCGGCAGCAGCCCATTGACCTGGGTACTGGACCCGATCGACGGCACCCGCGCGTTCATTACCGGCCTGCCGCTATGGGGCACGCTGATAGCCTTGAACGACGGTGAGCGGCCGCGCGTGGGGGTGATGAACCAGCCGTTTACCGGCGAGCGCTTCGTCGGTACCCCTGAAGGCGCTTGGCTGGGCCACGCTGCACTGAAGACCCGCGCCTGTAGCGACCTGGCCTCGGCGACCTTGATGTGCACCACGCCCGACATGTTCGATACCCCGGCACGTAAGGCGGCCTTCGAGGCGGTGGCTGGCCAGGCGCGCTTGATGCGCTATGGCGGTGATTGCTACGCCTACTGCATGCTCGCCTCTGGTTTTGTCGATGTGATCGTCGAGGCCAGCCTGCAGCCGTATGACGTGCAGGCACTGATACCGATCATCGAAGGGGCGGGCGGGGTGATTACTGCGTGGGACGGTAGCTCGGCGCAGAACGGCGGTTGTGTGGTGGCCTGTGGTGATCCGGCGTTGCATGCCCAGGTGCTGGAGTTGTTGCGCCACGCGATGTGATGCGTGGCCTTCACTGCACTTTTTCAACATTCCGCGCTCTATGTCTGGTCAGGCTGAGCCGATCCCCGGCCCCGTCGTTGATCTCAGACCCCGGTGCCAATGGTTGTCCCAGTCTCCCGACATTGCTCGCGCCTGCTGCTGGCAGGCGCCCTGATCGCCCTGTGCGCCTGCACCCAGCAACAGGGGCGCGACATCGTCAGCCAGTTCGGTGACGGCAAGCCCAGCGAGTTGTTCCAGACCAGCGTCGACCGCATGGCCACGCTGTCGATGCGCGACAATCTGCAGAGTTTGTACCTGCTGATGAACAAACTCTACCTGCGCAATCCCAGCCAGTGGAAACAGTCCGGCTACCTCGATGCCGCCACCGCCGAGCGGCAGATTCGAGTGGCGATCGAGCAGCGCCAGCCCTTGGCGCAGCTGGGCGAGCGGCGTGACCTGGCGGCCTTGAGCTATGCCTTGAGCCCCGAGTTCCGGGGCGATCGGGTAGGTGCCTTCATCTACGCCATTGGCAGCATGATCATCACTGCCCACGGCGGGCGCACCGAGTTCTACATGACCGATGCGATTGACCCATTGTTCGTCAACAACGCCGCGCGCAACATCGAAAAGGCCACCTGGATGCTCAGCCAACGCCAGGATGCCAATGGCGTGTTGCTGCTGTTTTCCAATGAGATTTCCGAGGAGGGCAGCAACTTGAGCTTTGCCGTGGAGTTCGGCAAGATCGTCGCGCGCCTGGATCTGCTGGCACAGATGCTCGACGAGCGCTATCGGCGGATCGGCCTGAATTATGCGCAGAGCTTGTTGCTGATGAATTTCTTGCCGGTTCAGTGAGACCTCAGAGCCCCTCGTATCGCTATCAAAGCAATCCGCGAATCGCCTGCTGATAACGCTGTCCAGCCAAACGCATGCTGTTGTTATGGCTCGCCCCCGGTACCAGCAACAAGCTCTTGGGCTCCTGCGCCGCTTCATACAACTGCTCACTGAAGCGCGGCGGGACAAATCGATCATCCTGCCCATGCACCAACAACACCGGCATGCCGACATCCTTGATCTTGTCGATCGAGTCGAACTTCTGCGACAACAACCAACGCACCGGCAGCGCGGTGTCAGCCACTGCGGCGGCGACGTCGCCCAGGGAGGTGAAGGTCGACTCCAGGATCAAACCACGAGCGGCAGCGGGGGCGCCGGCGCTCTGCGCCTGACGCGCCAGTTCTGCGGCCAGCTCAACGGCCACCGCGCCGCCCAGCGAGTGGCCGAAGATCAGCCGCTTGTCGCGGTCTGGCTGCAATTGGGCGAAGCGCTCCCAAGCGATGCGCGCATCCTCGTAGACGGTCGCCTCCGACGGTAGATCGCCCCGGCTCTGGCCGAAGCCGCGGTAATCCACGGCCAACACCGAATAGCCCATGGCATGCAGTTGTTCGATACGAAACAGCTGCCCGGTGAGGTTCCAGCGCACGCCGTGCAGGTAGAGGATGGCGGGGGCATCGGCGCGCCGCGCCGGCCACCACCAAGCGTGTAGGCTTTGATTGTCGGCGAAGCTGCGCGGGCGCAATTGGAGTTCCTGGACGCCTGCCGGCAGGCCGTGGAACCAGCTGGCGTTACCCGGTTCGATGCGAAACACCAGTTCGCGCTCTTTGTGTTGCAGCACGGCGCAGCCGGTCGGTAGGCCGACCAACAGCAGGGCCACGCACAGCCAGCTGAGCCAGCGGCGTTTGAGATGATTGAGCAGGAGCGTTGACATGAGGGGCGTTTTAGCAGAAGCCGTAGCGGGTTTGTCGAGGAAATTGCCCAGTGGCGTAGTCGGATGATTTCAGGTTGTGTCAGTCAGCGCCTCAGAGGCAACTAATCCTGGCCAACGGCGATGCCGATTTCACCGTGCACCTGTGGGACAAGCTGCACGACAAGTTCTACCAGCAGGCCGGTGGCGATCAGGTGATGGTCAAGGCCGGCGACATCATGCCCGGCGTGCTCCAGGGTTACCTGATCGACAAGAAAACCGCGCAAGCGCACAACATCAAGTACATCACCGACCTGAACAAGCCCGAAATCGCCAAGCTGTTCGACACCGACGGCGACGGCAAGGCCAACCTGACTGGCTGCAACCCAGGCTGGGGCTGCGAGCTGGTGATCTCCCACCACATCAAAGCCTATGACCTGGACAAAACCGTACATGTCGACCAGGGCTCCTACTTCGCCCTGATGGCCGACACCATCACCCGCTACAAGGAAGGTAAACCGATCCTCTATTTCACCTGGGTGCCGCAGTGGATCTCCACGGTGTTGGTGGAAGACAAGGACGTGGTCTGGCTGCAGGTGCCGAAAACGATCTGCCCGATGGCAACAACACGGTCGACACTCTGTACCAAGGCAAGAACCTCGGTTTTGCCGTGGACAAGGTTGAAGCGGTGCTGAACAAAGACTTCGCCGAGGAAAATCCGGCCGCTGCCACGTTCCTCTCGCTGATGCAGCTCACTACCGCTGACGAAAGTGCGCAGAACTTGAAGATGCAGCAGGGCGAGAAGAAACCCGCCGACATCGAGCGTCACGCCAAGGAATGGGTCGCAGCCCATCGCCAGCAGTTCGACCAATGGCTGTTGGCCGCCCGCGGCGCAGCCAGCCTGGCGAGCAAGTAACGGTCGTTTGTATCCGCCCCGGTAATGCCGGGGCACAGGCTGGCGGTGGAGTTGAGCCATGAGTTATTTCGAAAGCGTATTGAAGAACAGCAACCTGGCCCACCTCGATCCGGCTGGCCGCACGGCCTTGGCCCTGCCATGTCGGCGGGTGGCGTTTGTCTTGCGTGAGCACTTTTCCATGATGGCCTTTACAGCGGCCATGGACAGCTTGGTCACCGCTAACCTGATGAGCGCCACGCCGCTGTTCCAGATCCAGGTGGTGGGCGAGGGCGCCCAGGTCATGAGCGACCTGGGAATTGCCCTGCCAGTCAATACTGCCCTGGCCGATCTCGAAGGGCAGGGTCTGGATGTGCTGCTGGTGTGTGGCGGTTTTCGGGTTCGCTTGGAAAGCAGCCCCCTGCTGCGCGGCAAACTGCGCCAAGTCGATCAGCATGGGGCGCTGTTGGGTGGTTTGTAGAATGGAGCGTACTTTCTGGCCGAGGCAGGCCTGCTCAACGATCACGACTGCGCGTTTCATCCAGATGGCCGTGCGATGCTCAACGAGCTGTTCCCGCAGGTGCGGGTCAGCCGCCAGGCGCATGTGCTGGATCGGCGGCGTATGAGCTGCGCGGGGGCCAGCAGTGCGCTGGACATGATGCTTGGCTTGCTCGAACACAGTGGCGGTGAAAGCTTGCGCCGGGCGGTCGAGCAAATGCTGGCTTGCGATCGTTCGCGGGTGTTGAGTGATATGCCGGCTGCAGCGCCGGATATAGACCCAACGCTACCGCGTTGGGTGCGGTTGGCGCTGGAATTGATGCATGCCAACATCGAAGACCCTATCGGCATCGATGAGATTGCGCAGCATGCAGGGCTGTCACGGCGCCACCTGGAGCGGTTGTTCCGCCGCCATGTACAAGCCACGCCGCCACGCTATTATCTGGAGCTGCGCCTGACCCATGCGCGGCAGCTGTTGCAGCATACGAGCAAGTCGCTGACTGAAGTGGCGGTGGCCAGTGGCTTTGTCAGTTTTCCGCATTTTTACCGGCGTTTCCGTGAGTTGTTCGCCATTGCGCCGAGGCAGTTTCGCGCACGCAGCCAGGGCTGGGCGGGGCGGCCAGAGGGCGCTGTGCCCTGATAGATGGGTATGCTCGGCTGGCCTCTTCGCGGGCAAGCCCGCTCCCACAGGGATCTATGTTGCAGTGGGTTTTTTGCTGTGCCAGCACAGCCCCTTGGGGCAGCGGGCCGCGAAGAGGCCAGGACACCCCGCAAAGTCAGTTATGCACACAGCGACATCTATCTACAGGCCCGCACTTGTGGGAGCGGGCTTGCCCCGCGAAAAGGCCGGTACTGCTGCAGCGCAATAGCGTTCGATAATCGTACAATCACATGCCCTATGCTGTCCGCTATCCGCCCGCCCTTCGCCTAGGTCGCATTGCCTAACCCCCGCCATATTGCTTAGTGTGTGAGCAAGCCACCGGTTGTCACTTGCCCGCTGTCACCTGCAACCGGCCTATAGAATGACCGTGAACGACCGCGACCACGGGCCTTGTGCCCTGTAGGAAGCGGCGACCAGAACAATAACGAGCCGAGTGCCTTGCCTATGGAAAGCCGCCTGTTGAGCGAGCGCAGCAGCGTGTTCCATCATGCTGATCCTTATGCTGTTTCCGATTATGTCAATCGACATGTCGGCCAGCACTGCATCGGCCTGTCGCGCACCACCCATCCCCAGGCCAGTCTGAGCCACCGCAAATTCGCCGAGCTGGACCTGTGCCGGATCAGCTATGGCGGCAGTGTGCGGGTTACCTCACCGGCGCTGGAAACCATCTATCACCTGCAGGTGCTGCTCAACGGCAACTGCCTGTGGCGCGGGCCGCAGCGCGAGCATCACCTGGTGCCGGGCGAGCTGCTGCTGATCAACCCGGATGATCCCGTTGACCTGACGTACTCGCAAGATTGCGAGAAATTCATTCTCAAGGTGCCGACGCGGTTGCTCGATTCGATTTGCGATGAGCAGCGTTGGTCTCGGCCCAGTGGTGGGGTGCGGTTCTTGCGCAACCATTATCGGTTGGAAGAGCTCGATGGCTTCGTCAATTTGCTGGCAATGGTCTGTCATGAGGCTGAGGTCAGTGACCCGTTGCCGCGGGTGCAGGGGCACTACAGCCAGATCGTGGCGAGCAAGTTATTGACCTTGATGAGTACCAACATCCGCCGTGAGAGCCTTGGGGCGCCGGGGGCGAGCCTGGAGCGGATCTTGGATTACATCGAGCGCAACCTGAAGTTGGAGTTGCCGGCTGAGGCGTTGGCGGAGCAGGCTTGCATGAGTTTGCGGTCGTTTTATGTGTTGTTTGATCGGCATTTGGGGACTACCCCTAAGCAGTATGTGCGCCAGCGTAAGTTGGAGCGGGTGCATGAGTGTTTGAGTGATTCGAGTTGCTCGGTGCGCAGTGTGACGGAGTTGGCGATGGATTATGGGTTTATGCATTTGGGGCGGTTTTCGGAGAGTTATCGGCAGCGGTTTGGGGAGTTGCCGTCTGAGACGTTGCGGCGGCGGTAGTTTTGGTTTTTGGTTTTTGGTTTTTGAGCATATCCATTTTTGTTGTCGACGCTGATTCACCTTTCCGCCCTTACGGCGGCTTACTTTTCTCTTGGGAAAAGTAAGCAAAACCGCTCGCTCCTACATACGGCCCTGCGCTGCGCTTCGGGTCCCTTCGCGCCGGCGCCTTCCGAGCCCGCGCGGCCTACGATTTGCTGCGCAAATCTACATCTCGCGCCTTCGGCTGCGCCGAAGGGTGCTAACGCACCTGGCCCTCCAGGCACCTCTGCTCAGCCACCTGAAGTCGCGAATCTGCGGCGCCTGCAATTACGCGCACGAAGATCAAGAGCAGGCGAATCGCTGCGCTCTCGCCAAAGCCAAAGCCAAAGCCAAAGCCAAATTTTTGATTTTCTGTTTTGTGTTGTTTGTTCTGGCCTCTTCGCGGGCAAGCCCGCTCCCACAGGGACCGCGCAGATTTCAGTCCAGCGTTGAGCCAGCACTGACACCACGCAGATATTGCGAACCCCACGAAGCCTGTGGGAGCGGGCTTGCCCGCGAAGAGGCCGGAACATCCACCACAATTGGCACTATCGCCAGATAACGCCAGCCCAGGCGCCGCCACTAACTTCGCGACTTCAGGAGGCCGAGCGTAGGTGTCTGTAGGGCCAGGTGCGTCAGCACTCTTCGGCATAGCCGAAGGCGAGAGATGTAGATTTGCGCAGCAAATCGTAGGCCGCGCGGGCCCGGAAGGCACCGGAGCGAGGGGATCCCGCCACGGGCGGGACTGATGGTGGAGCGCAGAATTTTTTGGTTACTTTTTTTTCGCCTGAAAAAAAGTAACCCGCCGTAAGGGCGGAAGGGGCCAGTGGCACCGCCACATCCAATGGATAAGCTCGCAGGCCAAAAGTCCAAGAGCGTGCAAGACCATTACCCCAAAAGTCTAACTAAAGACGATGCTTTTAAATATCTACTGCGAAAGTGAGGATTATTCTGCCACCTACTTTGGTCGTATTGAGTTGCACGCTTAGTTACAGGGTTGAGCGATTTCTTGATCCAGATCAATACAGTCAGCAATTATTTTAGCTAATCAGCTCGTTGATCGATAAAACTTATCAAATGATCGAACGGGTCAATTGGCTCACTTGTTGTAGGGTCATTACAATGGCGGGCGCGTGCTGATTTGACGCATGGGGCGGGTAGAAATTTAGCCGGCTTCTTCGCGGCCAAGCCCGTCCTACTTGGGCTGTAGCGTCCATTAATGCCACAGGACCTTTGTCGGAGCAGGCGGCCCGCGAAAAGTACGCCGCCGACTTTCGCAACTAACGCCGCGTCGGCCTAATACGCCGTCCACGCACTTTTTCACACTTCATAACAGAGTGGCCCACGCCACCGCGCCTACTTGCCTGTGATTAACCCGGGCCTGCATGAGGAGAAATTCATGGCACTTGGCAGACGACAGTTCTTCAAACTTTGTACCGCCGGTGCGGCGGCAGCCACCACTGTTTCGCTCGGCTTCGGCCCGGCAGTGGCCAATGCCAGCCAATCTCGCCAGTACAAACTGCTGCGCGCCAAGGAAACCCGCAACAACTGCACCTATTGCTCGGTCGGTTGCGGCATCCTGATGTACAGCCTGGGCGATGGCGCAAAAAACGCCAAGGCGCGGATCTTCCACATCGAAGGCGACCCCGACCATCCCGTAAGCCGCGGCTCGCTGTGCCCAAAAGGCGCCGGCCTGGTCGACTACATCCACAGCGAACAACGCCTGCTGTACCCCGAGTACCGCGCCCCAGGCTCGGACAAATGGCAGCGGATCAGCTGGGACTACGCCATCGACCGTATCGCCCGGCTGATGAAGGAGGACCGCGACGCCAACTTCATCGAGAAGAACGCCAAGGGCGTCACCGTCAACCGTTGGCTGTCGACCGGCATGCTCTGCTCTTCGGCAGCCAGCAGCGAAACCGGCTCGCTCGACCAGCGCTTCACCCGTGCCCTGGGCATCCTCGGCACCGACAGCCAGGCGCGGGTGTGTCACGCGCCGACCGTTTCCGCCCTGGCGCCGACCTTCGGCCGTGGCGCGATGACCAACAACTGGGTCGATATCAAGAACGCCAACGTCGTACTGATCATGGGCGGCAACCCGGCCGAGGCGCACCCGGTGGGCTTCAAGTGGGTGATCGAGGCGAAGATTCGCAACGGCGCCAAGGTCATCGTCGTCGACCCACGCTTCAACCGCAGCGCGTCGGTGGCGGATATCTACTCGCCAGTGCGCGCCGGTTCCGACATCACCTTCCTGATGGGCATGGTCAACTACCTGCTGACCCACGATCGCATCCAGCACGAATACGTGCGCGCCTACACCAACGCCTCGTTGATCGTGCGCAGCGACTACAGCTTCGATGATGGCCTGTTCAGCGGCTACGACGCCAAGAGCAAACGCTATGACCGCAGCTCCTGGGCCTATGAATTGGACGAGCACGGCCATGCCCGCCGCGACTTGAGCCTGAGCCACCCACGCTGCGTGTTCAACCTGCTCAAGCAGCACGTCAGCCGCTACACCCCAGAAGTGGTCAGCCAGATCTGCGGCACGCCCATGGACGACTTCCTGGAAATCTGCGAGATCATGGCCAGTACCAGCGCGCCGGACAAGACCGCGACCTTCCTCTATGCCCTGGGCTGGACCCACCACACCACCGGCGCGCAGATGATCCGCGGTTCGGGGATGATCCAGCTGCTGCTGGGCAACATCGGCATGGCCGGCGGAGGCGTCAACGCCCTGCGCGGGCACTCCAACATCCAGGGCTACACCGACCTGGGCCTGCTCTCGCAGCGCCTGCCGGGCTACATGAACCTGCCGTCCGATGAGCAGACCACGCTTGCCACCTACCTCAAGCAGACCACCCCCAGTGCCCAACTGCCCGACCAGGTCAACTACTACCAGCACACGCCCAAGTTCTTCATCAGCTTGATGAAGAGCCTGTACGGCGACAAGGCTACCCGCGACAACGACTGGGGCTTTGACTGGCTGCCCAAGTGGGACGACAGCTATGACGTGTTGAACTTCTCCAACCGCATGTACGAAGGCAAGGTCAACGGCTACATCGCCCAGGGCTTCAACCCGATCGCTGCATTCCCGGACAAGAACAAGGCTGCCCAGGCGCTGGCCAAGCTCAAGTTCCTGGTGATCATCGATCCGCTGGCCACCGAGACTTCGAGCTTCTGGCAGAACCACGGCGAGTCCAACGATGTCGATCCTGGGCAGATCCAGACCGAAGTGTTCCGCCTGCCATCGAGTTGCTTTGCCGAGGAGAACGGCTCGATCGTCAACTCCGGGCGCTGGCTGCAATGGCACTGGGCAGGCGCCGCGCCGCCCGGCGAAGCCTGGCATGATGGCAAGATCCTCGGTCACCTGTTCATGAAGCTGCGCGAGTTGTATCGCAACGAAGGCGGGGCGTGCCCCGAGCAGGTGCTGAACATGGCCTGGGACTACAAGAACCCCTACGACCCTGATCCGGAAGAAGTAGCCAAGGAGTCCAACGGCTACGCCCTGGCCGACCTGCGCGACGACAAGGGCAACCTGATCCTGCGCAAGGGCCAGTTGCTGGACAACTTCGGCCAGCTGCGCGACGACGGCAGCACCATGTGCTTCAACTGGGTCTTTGCCGGTTCCTGGACCGAGGCCGGCAACCAGATGGCCCGGCGCGACAATGCCGACAGCGGTTTGGGCTGCACCCCAGGCTGGGCCTGGGCCTGGCCGCAGAACCGGCGGATTCTCTACAACCGTGCCTCGGCCGACCCGCAGGGCAAACCGTGGGATGCCAAGCGTAAGGTCATCGGTTGGGACGGCAGCCGCTGGAGCGGCATCGATGTGCCCGACTTCCCGGTCAACATCGCCCCGGGCACCCAGACCAATCCGTTCATCATGCTCCCCGAGGGCGTGGGCCGGCTGTTCTCGGTCGGCGCCATGAACGATGGGCCGTTCCCGGAACACTACGAGCCGACCGAAAGCCCGCTGGCGCAAAACCCGCTGCACCCCAATGTCAGCAAGAGCCCCACGGCGCGGCTGTACGACAGTGACCGGGCGCGCATGGGCGACAGTGAAGAATTCCCTTACGTGGCGACCACCTACTCGATCACCGAGCTGTTCCGTCACTGGACCAAGCACTCCAAGCTCAACGCGATCATCCAGCCCGAGCAGTTCATCGAGATCGGTGAAGTGCTGGCCAAGGAAAAGGGCATCGTCCAAGGCGACCTGGTGCGGGTCAGTACCAAGCGGGGCTATATCAAGGCCAAGGCGGTGGTGACCAAGCGGATCCGCCGCCTGCAAATCGACGGGCAGCCGGTCGACACCATCGGCATCCCGTGCCACTGGGGCTATGAAGGCGCGACCCGCAAGGGCTTCCTGGCCAATACCCTGACCCCTGGCATCGGTGATTCCAACACCAACACCCCGGAATACAAGGCGTTCCTGGTGAACGTGGAAAAGGCCTGACGGAGCGACTGACATGTCCCTGCAATCCCAAGACATCATCCGCCGTTCGGCGACCCACGCGTTCACCCCGGCGCCGCGTGCGCGCGATCACCAGGCCGAGGTGGCCAAGCTGATCGATGTGAGCATCTGCATCGGCTGCAAGGCCTGCCAGGTCGCGTGCAACGAATGGAACGACCTGCGCGACGAGGTCGGCCATAACGTCGGTGTGTACGACAACCCGGCCGACCTCACCGCCGACACCTGGACCTTGATGCGCTTCGACGAGCACGAGAACGAGGCGGGCAAACTCGAGTGGCTGATCCGCAAGGACGGCTGCATGCACTGCGCCGACCCTGGCTGCCTGAAGGCCTGTCCGCAACCGGGCGCGATCATCCAGTACGCCAATGGCATCGTCGACTTCCAGTCCGAGCACTGCATTGGCTGCGGTTACTGCGTCGCCGGTTGCCCGTTCGATGTGCCGCGCATCAGCAAGAAAGACAACAAGGCCTACAAATGCACGCTGTGCGTCGACCGGGTGACGGTCGGCCAGGAACCCGCCTGCGTCAAGACCTGCCCGACCGGTGCGATCAATTTCGGCAGCAAGGCCGACATGCTGGTGCAGGCCGAGGAGCGCGTGACCGAGCTGCACGGCCGCGGCTTTGCCGGCGCGGGTATCTATGACCCGCAAGCGGTGGGCGGCACCCATGTGTTCTATGTGTTGCAACACGCCGACAAGCCGCAGCTGTACCACAAACTCAACCCCGATCCGCGCATCAGCGGCGCCATCGAAGGCTGGAAGGGCTGGCTCAAACCAGTGGCTGCGGCAGCGTTCTTCGCCACCCTCGCCGGTACGGTGTTCCACTACATCGGCGTTGGCCCTAACGAAGTCGAAGAAGATGAGAAGGAGAGCGCATGATGAACAAGGACAAACTGATCCTGCGGACCCGCTTCATCGACCGCGCCAGCCACTGGTTCATGGTCATCTGCTTCTTCATGGTGGCGCTGTCGGGGCTGTCGTGGTTCTTCCCGTCGCTGAACTGGCTCAACGGTGTGTTCGGCACGCCACAGCTGGCGCGCATCCTCCACCCGTTCCTGGGGGTGGTGGTGTTCGTGGTGTTGATGTTCCTGTTCGTGCGCTTTGTGAAGTACAACCTGCCCGAGCGCCAGGACGCGATCTGGTTTCGTAACGTCAAGACGGTGCTGGCGGGCGATCACAGCAAGCCCTTGCAGATCGGCAAATACAACGCCGGGCAGAAGATCCTGTTCTGGGGAATCATGGGCCTGATCAGCCTGTTGATGCTCAGTGGCGTGGTGATCTGGCGGCCGTGGTTTGCCGACTATTTCAGCATCCCGTTGATTCGCATCGCGCTGTTCACCCATGCCGTGGCCGGAATCTCGCTGATCTTGCTGATCATTGGCCACGCCTACCTGGCGTTCTGGGTCAAGGGTTCGGTCCGCGGCATGGTCACCGGCTACGTGTCGCGTAGCTGGGCCAAATCGCACCACGACCGCTGGTACCAGCAGATTTCCAAGAGTGACAAGAAATGAGCAGCATCAAGTTGACCCCCGTGGAGCAGGCCAGCGGCGGCGTGGGCGAGATCAGCGCCTTGTTGCTGCCGCAGCTGCGCAACCACTACGGCCAGCGTGCGGCGCGTTTGCGCCAGTTGGCCGAGGGCCATGACCAGGCTGCGTACCTGGCATTCGCTGCCCGCATTGCCCAGGCCCAGCAGGCGCTGTTGGACAGCCTGCCGGTGCCCGACGAAGAGCTGCAGACACTGGCAGGGCGGGTAGGCGAGGGCGCGCCACTGGATGTGCGCAGCCTGCCGCGTTCGGCCTATTGGCAGGCGCTGCTCAAGCAGTTGCTGGAGTACCTCACGGCCGATGCCAGCGCGCCCGTGGCGGCCGCATTGCAGAGCATTGCCAGCATGACTGCCGAGCAGCGAGAAACCTGCGCAGAGCATTTGCTGCACGGTCGCTACGACCAGGTCGGCAGTGGTCAGGCGGTGTTCTTCTGGGCGGCGCTGATGCTCTACTTCAGCCAGCTTGCCGCAGCCTTGCCGGCCAGCGCCCAGGCGGCTGTCGGCGAGCAGCGCCAGTATTGCCCGGTGTGCAGCAGTGCGCCGCTGGCCAGCGTGATTCTCACCGGCAAGCGGGCCGGCCTGCGTTACTTGCAGTGTGGATTGTGCGAAAGCCGCTGGCATATGGTGCGAGCCAAGTGCAGCAACTGTGAAAGCACCGGCAAGCTCGACTACTGGTCGCTGGATCGCCAGGACAGCGCGGTGAAGGCCGAGAGCTGTGGCGACTGCGAAAGTTACCTGAAGGTGTTTTATTACGAGCATGATCAGGGGCTGGAGCCGGTCGCCGATGACCTTGCATCCTTGCTGCTGGATGCTGAGCTTGAGCGCGAAGGGTATGCCCGCAGCAGTATCAATCCGTTTTTGTTCCCGGGTTGAAGGGTTGACCGATTCATCGCTATCGCGGTGCAAGCACGCTCCTACAGAGTTTGAGGCGTTGGGTAGGCGGGCTTGCGCCGCGGTGGCGAGGGTACGGCATAATGCTGACTTTTCGGCCGATCAGTCTGATCGCCACGGAGGGCATGCTGCATGCTGGCTTCGCTGTTCGCTGTTCTGGCTCCGGTGTTCATCGTCGCAGGCATCGGCTATGCCTGGGCCCGCAGCGGTATCGACTACCCGACCGAATTCATCGCCCGCATCGTCATGACCGTCGGCACCCCCGCCTTGGTCTTGTCGACCCTCAGCCGCACCAAACTGGACCAGAGCGCCTTCACCAGCATGGCCCTGGCTTGTGTGCTGTGCATGGCAGGCATGGCCCTGGCGGGCGTCATCGTCAGCCGTCTGTGCGGGCGGGACTGGCGGGTGCTGCTACCGGCGTTCATGTACCCCAATACCGGCAACATGGGCTTGCCGGTCAGCTTGTATGCGTTTGGCGAGCATGGCCTGGCGCTGGCGGTGGCGTTCTTCCTGACCTTGTCGATCTTCCAGTTCACCCTGGGTATTGTGCTTTCCGGTAACGCCAGCTCGATCAAGGCGATGCTGCGCAATCCGATCGTGATCAGCCTGGTCGGGGCGATGCCGATCATTTTCTTCAACCTGGAGCTGCCGCGCTGGCTGGCCAATACCGCAGATCTGCTGGGGGGCATGACCATCCCGCTGATGCTGCTGACCTTGGGTGTGTCGCTGGCCAGCATTCGCCTGCATCACGTCGGCAGCGGCATGTTGCTCGGCGGCCTGCGCATCGTGCTGGGTGGGGCAGTGGGCTGGGGTGTGGGTGCGCTGCTGGGGCTTGAGCACATGGAGAAGGCGGTGCTGATGGTGCAGTCGTCGATGCCGGTGGCGGTGTTCAACTACCTGTTGGCGGTGCGCGCCAAACGCTCGCCGGAGCAGGTTGCGAACCTGGTGATGTGTTCGACGGTGTTGTCGTTTGTCTGGTTGCCGGTGGTGCTGGCCTGGTGGCTGTGAGGGAGGGCGTTGCCCTGGGCTTTTGACATCGAGCGCCGCACAGCGGCGCTCATGCCCTGGGCATCACTTGGCAATCAATCGCTCATGCACCCAGCCGTTGTTGGTCAGCACCATCGCGCGGGTTTCCTTCAAGGGTGCCTGGGCACTGGCAACCACTTTGTCCAACCCAGAGATGTTGGCCTTGACGCCATCATTGGCCGTCCACGGCGGCAGGTCGGTGATCGTGTAGGCGTAGGTCACCCGCGAGATTTTCTGCCCCATCATCTCGCCCGGTTCAGTGTACTGATCGATCCCGGTCACCTGCGCCTTGCCAAAACACAGCCCGCCGACGGTCTTGCCATTCATCAGCTTCTGGCCATCGGCCTTGTAGTACTTGCGACCTTCGTCAGTCAGGTCATAGGCGTAGTAGATGTCGGTACGCGCTGGCTGCCAGAGGCGCTCGGGGACTTCGGTGCGAGAGATCTCTTTCTCGCTGACCACACCCACCTGGGCCAGGGCATGCAGGGCCTTGTTGGTGCCGTTGACGTCGAAGTCCTTGGTCTTGGTCGGGAACGAGCTAACCACGAAACAATGCGGGTACTGGGTGTCGAGGTAGGCTTGGGCGGCTTGCTGGAAGTTGGCTTCGGTGGCGTCCTTGGTGTCCGAGCAACCGGCCAGGGTGGCCATTAGCGCCAGCGGTACGAGCGTCCTGTACATGGTCGTGCGTCCTTGAATAGCGGAGTGCGAAAAGATGCCGGAATGACCGGTGGGTCGGGATTAAAACCCACGCGCTAGAGGGGCGCAATCGTGGCAAGACGGCATCGGGACACAGTTGGCAAAGCGTTGCTGCGCGCAGTGCAGGGTAGTTTTGCGGCTAACCCCAGCCTCATTCATACCCACCCGCGCAGTTCACTCGCCACCCGTGCGCTGCAGCGCTTGAATGAGCGCCTCAGGGTGCTGTTCAGGAGCAGGGTCAGGACACTCGCCAGCTCAGGGCGAACAAGGTCTGGGCGGGGACGTTGAAGTGAATCTGTCCCCCCGTGCAATCCACCGCTGCCGGGCGGCTGCGGCTGTCGGGGCCGAACAGTCGCAGTGAAGGACAGGCGCGACCGGCACCTTGCAGGGTCACGTGTTGCTGACGCTCAGCCTTGTTCACGCCGAGCACGCTGCGCTGGCGGTCGCGGGCCATGGCCAGGGCATCGACCTCGAAGGCGCTGTTGTCCATCCGTTGCACCTGATCGAGCCAGTGCGCCTGGATGAACTGCTGGGCAAGGCCGACTGGTTTCAGTTCGAAGCGGTCTGGGCCGGGCAGGCGAATCATGCCCTTCATGTGGTCGGGATCATCTGCCGCCTGGAACCAGTTGAGCATGTCGAGCAGGCCATCCTGAGCCGAATTGATCGCCACCGAGGCCCACCATAACGAGGCGAAGTGGGTTTCCTGTTCGTAGGGGCTGACACTGGGGCCTGGGGAAATGTTGGTCTGGTCGAGCAGCAGCGCCTTGCGTGGCCGCCCATCGGCGTTGACACCGACCACTTCAGCGGCGCGCCGCACACTGTCGCGGTAGACGCGGGTGGCCAGCAGGTCGCGCACCATCCACTCGTGCCAGGCCAGGGCGTCGATCTGCGGCTCGGACTCACTGAGCATGCGCCGCGCCCAATCGATCCCGCGATGCTGCTCACCGCGCGCGGTGAACGGGCCGTTGACGAAGCGCGAGCTGGCCGGCATGGCGATGCGCACCCCGGCCTCGCGCGCGCCTGGGTAGGCGCGTACGTGACGGTCCATGGCGTCGAAGTAGCGCTTGTAGGTGGCGTAGTCGGGGTAGTTGTAGTTGGGCTCGTCGGCAAACGACAGGTAGTGCGTGCCCTTGCCGCCCAGGGCTACGGTGGCCGCCAGCCAGGCGTCCAGACCGGCCAGGCTCTGGCTGTTGGCGTGCAGGTCATTACGGCGTTGGCTGGCGACCATCAGGGTGATGTTCATGTCGATGCCGGCTTGCTCAAGGTAGAAGCGTCTGAAGGCATCTTCGTAATGCGGGCGGTTGGCGAGGATGTCGACTGCGGTATAGAAACCGCCAGCGCGTGGTTTGAGCGTCTCCAGGGCGCCCCGGCTGGCCGGTGGTGGCAATAGGTAGGGCAGGGCCAGGCCCAGGCGCGGGGTGGGGCCGAGCATGTCCTTGTGCAGCTGCAGTTCGGCACGCCCTGGATCTTGGCGCAGTGGCTGCAAATGCTGCGCACGTTGGGCGAACAGGTTGGCCGTGCCGTCCAGCCAGAATGCTGCCTTGCCGCTGCCGTGCAGGCGCAAGCGCCAGACCTGTTCGGTGGCGCTGACCGGTAAGGCAGTCTGGTCGTAGCGGGGATAGTCCTTGTAGGGCTTGAGCTTGAGGGTGACCTGGGTACGGTCGCCCAGGCGCTCGGCCTGCAGGCTGTTGACCCCGCCGAAGAACTTGCCTGCCAGCACCGCCCGCTCACCGGCAGCGACTTTGAAGTACAGCTCGACGCCGTTGGGCGTTTCGGCACTGAAGTGCACCTTGGTCGGGGCGAACAGCGCTACGGTGTTGTCGTCGTGCTCGATACGATAGCTGCGAAAACTGTAGCCAGGTACCTCCAGGCGGTAGGCGGCGGCGCTGGCTGGCAACGCCCAGACCTGCTGGCCACGGCCTTCGCTGGAGGCAATGAAGCGTTCGCCACGCAACTGCCCCTGGCCATCGAGCAGGTACAGCCGCTCTTCGTTGGCGTTGGTCTGCCAGGCCGGCACCCAGCTGACCCGCACGCTATCGTCGCGTGCCGGCTGCAGGTACAGGCTGCCATCGCGAATATCGCCCCAACGCATGGGCGCCGCCTGGGCCAGGGCGCTGAATGCGCAGATCAAAACTGCCAGCGTACGTTTCATACGAGCCCTTGCTTTGACGGGATGGGTTACGCATTAGTGAAATGGCCTTGGGCCATTATCTGCTGCTCAACAATAGACGGCTTAACCTTCAATGGTGTAGCGCCGGTGTTGCATGCGATAAACGGTAGGCGCTTTACGCCAGCGCTGATGGACTGCTTTTATATTTAATTGTTGGATTTGATTTCAGTTTTTTACGCCGCGTTTTTTTGACGCGTTAAAGCGTCAAATTAACTTGGCATGAGCGGTCCTTGCTCTTTATTAGCGTGATGCTAACGTGACATCGTCTAGCGAAATTTCCGTGATCAACCGCGAAGCCAAAAGCCTGGCGCCGGTTTTTTCAAGGCTTCGTGAGACCTGATCCAGAAGGGATAATAAGGAAAGGGCTTGGCTATGAGCGCGCAAGGGCGTTTCCATTCGTTGGACAGCTTCCGCGGCCTGTTTGCCCTGTCGGTGGTCGGTTATCACCTGCGGGTCAGTGGCAGTTTTACCGAGCTGGCGTTCTTTCGCCATGCTGAAGTGTTCGTGGCGTTCTTCTTTGTGCTGAGTGGATTTGTCCTGGCGCACGCTTACGGCAATAGCGCGCAGTTTAACTTTCGCCGGTTCTTTATTTCGCGCACCTTCCGCTTGTTGCCCCTGCACCTGTTCATGTTGGCGGTGTTCATTGTTTTGGAAGGCGGTCGTTATATTGCTTTTCAACAGGGCATGGATTTCAACAATGCGCCGTTTACCGAGCGCTATGCGCCTGCTGAAATTCTGCCCAATGCACTGTTGCTGCAGTCCTGGACCCATTGGACCAATCCCTTGTCCTTCAACTACCCGTCCTGGAGCATCAGCATCGAGTACTACACCTACATGATCTTCGCCTTGCTCTTGAGCATTGCCGCTGGCCTGCGCCAATGGGTGTGGGCGGCATTGGTGGTGGCAGCACTGGGGCTGATGCATGTGGGTAATGGCTTCTTCACCCTCGAGGCATTGCGCGGCTTGGCGTACTTTTTCACCGGCTGCCTGATCTACACCTTGTACCTCAAGCTTGCCCACTTCGAACGCCCCGGCTTCTGGCTGATGTCGCTGCTGGAGGTGATTGCCGTAGCGGCCGCCTTGCTGTTCGTGGTCAGCGACTTTGAAGCCAAGGCCTTGGTCGCCAGCCCGCTATTCGGCAGCATTATCCTGATCTACGCCTTTGACGGTGGCGCAGTATCACGCGTGTTGACCGGGCGCTGGTTTGCCTTGTTCGGCAAGTTGTCCTACTCCATTTACCTCACCCACGCGGCGATCCTGTTTTGCGTGGTGTCGGCGTTCATGCTGATCAAGAAGCTGATCGGCATCGATATCGCGCCGATGATCGACGGCACGCGTTACCTGGATACCGGCAATGCACTGCTTAACAACCTGGTGGCGTTGCTGGTAGTGGCGATGGTGGTGCTGGTGTCGATGTTCACTTACCGCTACGTGGAAATGACCGGCCAGAACCTTGGTCGCGCACTTGCCAACAGACCCGCGAACAAAAGCCCGGTGCTGGAGTCGTGAACCGGCTACGTCGCGCTACCGCCTCCCAGGCTGACTGAAAGGATGTGGCCATGACCTCCGTTGCCCAGGCTCCGGCTGACAAGCTGGACAGTATCCAAATGCTGCGCGCCATCGCCGCGCTGGCGGTGGTGTTCTTCCACCTGCCGCTGTTTCGCAATGGCGATTGGGGCGTAGATATCTTCTTTGTCATCAGTGGCTTCATCATGGCCATGGTCACCACCCAGTCAGGCAGCCATTTCTTTACCAAGCGCCTGATTCGGGTGGTGCCGTTGTACTGGTTGGGTACGATCGGTGTGTTTTGCGTGGCGTTGGTATTGCCTAGTCTGCTGGACAATACCCGAGCGGACTTGACCGGCCTGGTCAAGTCGTTGCTGTTCATTCCCTACCAGAAGGGCGAGTTCGTGCAGCCGCTGCTGTACCTGGGCTGGACGCTGAACTTCGAGATGTTCTTCTACGCCGTGTTCGCCCTGTCCATGGCGGTCAGTCATCGTTATCGGTTGTTGATCTGCTCGGGCTTGCTGCTGGGGTTGGTCATGCTCGGTCAATGGCTGACCTTCGAGAGCTTGTTGGCCAGGTTCTATACCCAGCAGATTCTGCTCGAATTCGTCCTGGGCATGGGCTGTTATGCATTGTATGCACGCACCGCGACCTGGCGTGCAGCGCCGGGCGGCTCGGCTGGGCGCGCCGCGCTGGTATTGATTGGCTTGCTCGCCCTGGCCTACATGCCGTTGTCGGCCAGCCTGGGCGAGGACGCCGGGCGCGGCGTGGGGCGCGGGATACCGGCTGCGATCATCGTCATCAGCCTGGTGGTGGGCTTGTCGCGAACCAGCTTGCCCAAGCTGCTGGTGCTGATCGGGGACGCTAGTTACTCGCTCTACCTGTTTCACCCGTACGTGCTGAAGGTGTTCAACAAGGTGTTCCACGTGTTCGATGCGCCGGGCGTGCTGGCTTATGTGATGGTGCCGGTGAGCATTGGCCTGTGCTGCGCAGTGGCGATCGCGGTCTATCGGCTGGTCGAGTTGCCACTGACCCGCTGGTTGCGCGTGCGCCTGATCGACCGCCGCACCTTACGTGGCGCTACGCCGGTAGCGCCAGCGGGCAATGCTCAATCGTGAGCGGGATGCGCCTGTTCTGCGTGCTCACGGGTATCGATACTGACCACCACCGACATCCCCGGGCGCAGCTGTCGTGCCTCGGGCTGATCGGCGTCGACCGTTATCCGCACCGGTATCCGTTGGGCGATCTTGACGAAGTTGCCGGTGGCATTGTCGGCCTGCAACAGGGCGAACTCTGAGCCAGAGGCTGGCGAGATCTGCTGCACATGGCCGTAGAGTTTCAAGTGATCCAAGGCATCCACGGTAAAGCTCACCGGTTGGCCGATGCGCACCTTGGCCATCTGCGTTTCCTTCATGTTGGCGATCACCCAGCGCGCGTCGGGCACCAGCGCCATCAACTGCGCCCCGGAATTGACATAAGCCCCCAGACGCGTGCCGATCTGCCCCAGCTGGCCGTCACGCGGCGCGGTTACCCGGGTGTTGTCCAGATCGATGCGCGCCAGCTCCACGGCGGCCTTGGCGCTCTCTACCGAAGCCTCTAGCGCCGCACGGTTGACGATCACGGTTTGCAGGTCCTGGCGGGCGATCTCCAGAGCGGCCTTGGCTTGCGCCAGGCTCGCTTGCGCAGCGGCGTGGCTGGCGCGGCTGACGTCCAGCTCGCGGCGCGACACCGACCCGTCGCTGACCAGCGCCTGGTTGCGGCGCAGGTCGGCCTGGCTCTTGTCGGCCTGCGCTGCGGCATCGGCGATCGCCGCCTGGCGTTGGGCGATGGTGGCCTGGGCGCTGTTGCGCTGTTGCAGGTTATTGGCCAACGCCGCTTGCTGTTGTTGCAACTGGGCAATCGATTGGGCCAGGCGCTGTTTGTAGATGCGGTCGTCCAGGCGCACCAGCAGGTCGCCGGCCTTGACGAATTGGAAGTCGTGCACCGGCACTTCGACGACGTAGCCGGCCAGTTGCGGGCCAATGATCGTCACCTGGCCGCGCACCAAGGCGTTCTCAGTGCTTTCGATGGCACTGCTGAAAGGCGGCAGGCGCCAGGCGTAGAGCACCAGCAAGATACCGGCCATGGCCACGCCGGCAAAGGTCATCGAGGACAGCACGCGTACTCGCCGCGAACGTGTGGGGCTGCTCGGTTCGTTGGGCGGGGTATGGCCTTCCGGGGTTTCGGCGATGGCGGTGGTGGAGGTGGTCGGTGTCTCTTGAGTCATCAGGTTCGGGCGCCGCTGGTGGTGTCGGAAGGGCGTGCTGTGCGAGTCGTGTACCAGACCCAGAGGCTGCGTAGCAAGATCCACAACATGGTCAGTACGGCAATCGTGCCGATCAACATGAACACATCGTTGTAGGCCAGCACATTGGCTTCGCGGGTGGTGGCATTGGCCAACAGGCGGGTGCCGACTTCGCTGCGCAGGCCGGGGTCGGCGATGATCCCGGCATAGCCGCTGCCGCCGCTTTGCACCCTGGCGTTGACCAGCGGTTCGAGGCGGCTCAACTGTTCGGCAAGGTTGCTCGAATGAAATTTCTCGCGCACGGTCTGGAAGGTGCCCAGCAAGGCCGCGCCGATCAAGCCGCCGAGGTTGTTACAGATGCCGAACATCACCGAAAAACTGACCAGGTTACGCGGGTTGGCGCGCACATGGCTGATGCCCAGGGCCATCGAGGGGCCGAGAAAGAACGTGCTGCCGAAGGCCAACATGAATTGGCTCAGGTACATCTGCGCAGGGCGGGTCAGGTTGCTTGAGCTGCTGTCCATGAACGCCCCGCTGGCCATCAGCGCGAGCGAGACGAACAGCGGCATCACCAGGTGCTTGGGGTTGATGGTCAGGGCACTGGTGGCAAGTCCGGCGACCGCGCCGAGCAACATCACCCAGTACAGGCTGCGCAGTTGTTCGTTGCCCAGGTTCAGGGTTTGCAGAAAGCCCACCGCGCCGGTCGATTGCTCGGAGGTGACCATGCGGATCAGGATCACGCACAAGGCCAGGCGGATCACGGCCGCGCTGCCTAGCCAGCGGGTCATCAGCAACGGGTTGCTGCGGTTGTGCTCGATCGCCAGGCCCGCGCAGATCAGCGCGATCGCCGCTGCCAGGGCAACGCCGATCCAGGGCGCATCCAGCCACCAGTCGATACGCCCCAACGACAGGGCGGCGCAGAGCAGGGCGGTGCCGCTGGCCATCAACGAGAAGGTGAGAAAATCCAGCGGCTCGAAGGTTTTGAAACGGTCACCTGGGGGCAATTTGAGCAGCAACACGCAGCCCAATGCGGCCAATGCCAAGCCCAACTCGAACATGTACAACCCGCGCCATTCGGCGATTTGCAGTAAATCTTCGGAGAACACCCGGGCCAGCGGTACGGCCAACTGCGAGGCGCCAAGGCCTAATACCATGGCCTTCAAGCGCCACTGCGCAGGGAAGGCCTGGATCATGTAGTACAGGCCCAGCGAGCTCAGCGCGGCCCCGACCATACCGTGCGCGGCCCGCACGGCGATCGCCGAGTTGAGGTCGTTGACGAACAGGTGGGCGAAGGTCACCAGTGCGTAGAGCACCAGGAACACCTCGGTGAAGGCGCGCAGGCCGAACTGCTGGCGGAACTTCACCAGCAATAGGTTCATCGACACGTTGGTCATGACGAACGCCGCCGGTAGCCAGGCC
Organism: Pseudomonas sp. BT-42-2; assembly: GCF_025847435.2. NCBI lineage: Bacteria > Pseudomonadati > Pseudomonadota > Gammaproteobacteria > Pseudomonadales > Pseudomonadaceae > Pseudomonas > Pseudomonas sp. BT-42-2. The sequence continues at coordinate 121,168 of NZ_JAOYTM010000002.1, read as the reverse complement.
ATTTCGGCGGTGGTGGCGCCCAGTGCGCCCTGCAGGAAGGTCAGGTTGGCGGTGACCAGCGCGTTACCCAGGCCGCCGGTGATCGCCACCAGCAGGCCGACGGCGCCGTAGGCCAGGCGTGTGCCTGGGGGGTGCAGGGGCGTTGACGGAGAGCCGGGCAGGCTGGGTTTTTCGTGGGGCAGCCACTGGCGGGGGGTGTATTTGTCCATTGCAGGTGCGGGGGCCTGGTTCGCGTAGGCAAACTCTACGCGAGCTGCCTGGCAAAGGAAATTTTCAGATGTGAGATTGATCCTGAGCGGATGGGGTTAGTTCCGGCCTCTTCGCGGGCAAGCCCGCTCCCACAGGGTTCCGGCTGTTCTCGGGTTCAGTGGGTATCCAGGTGCAGGCTGTTGTACTGAGGACCCTTGGCAGATCAGCATTTTATTAGGTTCAACCAGGCCCCTGTGGGAGCAGGCTGTTCTCGGGGTCAGTGGGTATCCAAGTGCAGGCTGCTGTACTGAGGGCCATTGGCAGGTCAGCATTTTATTAGGTTCAACCGGGCCCCTGTGGGAGCAGGCTGTTCTCGGGGTCCGTGGCTATCCAGGTGCAGGCTGTTGTACTGAGGACCCTTGGCAGATCAGCATTTTATTGGGTTCAACCGGGCCCCTGTGGGAGCAGGCTGTTCTCGGGGTCAGTGGGTATCCAAGTGCAGGCTGCTGTACTGAGGGCCCTTGGCAGGTCAGCATGTTATTAGGTTCAACCGCGCCCCTGTGGGAGCAGGCTGTTCTCGGGGTCAGTGGGTGTTCAGGTACAGACTGCTGCACTCAGGTGCCTTGGCAGATCAGCATTTTATTAGGTTCAACCAGGCCCCTGTAGGAGCAGGTTGTTGCCGGGTTAGGTGGATATCCAGTGCCAGGCTGCAGTACTCAAGTCCCTTGGCAGGACAGCACTTTTCAGGTCCAACCAGGACCCTGTGGGAGCGGGCTTGCCCGCGAAAAGTACGACGCCGCCTTCAGCCGGCAAGCAATTGCCGCTCCTTGGCCCGCTTGGCATGGGTCACCGACACTTCGCCAGGCAAGGCCACGTTGTTCTTTACCGCGAGAATCTCAGCCATGACACTCACGGCAATCTCCGCCGGGGTCTTGCTGCCGATGTAGATGCCAATAGGCCCGTGCAGGCGCTTGAGCGAGGCTTGGGTCTCACCAAAATGCTCGATCAAGCGCTCGCGGCGTTGCTGACTGTTGCGCCGCGAGCCTATGGCGCCAATGTAGAAAGCGGGGCTGTGCAGCGCCTCGAGCAAGGCCAGGTCGTCGAGCTTGGGGTCGTGGCTCAAGGCCAGAATGCAGGTGCGCAAATCAGGGCGGAATGCCCGTACCACATCGTCCGGCATGCCGACCAACTGCTCGACCCCGGCAACGTTGCAGGCCCCCATGTACTCGGGCCGAGGGTCGCAGACGCTGACTTTGAAGCCATTGAACTGGGCCATGGTAGCGACGTACTCGGCCAACGCCCCGGCGCCGATCAACAGCATGCGATAACCGGGGCCCAGGGTGCTGCTCATGTACCGACCGTCAAAGCTGAATTGGTCCGGGCTGGCGCTAGGTTCAAGGCGCACTTCACCGCTGGACAGATCCAGCATGCGCCGCGCCAGCTCACCGGCATCGAGCCGAGCCAACAGCTGCTCGAGCAACTGCCGGCAAGGATTGAACTCCAGGATCAGCTCCAGCGTACCGCCACACGGCAACCCGAAACGGTGCGCCTCATCCGCGCTGACCCCGTACCGCACCACCTGGGGCAACCCTGGGGCAATACCCGCGCCGCCATAGACTCGGGTGTAGCGGTGGATCAGGTCATCTTCGATGCAGCCACCCGACACGCTACCGATCACCCGGCCGTCCTCGCGCAGCACCATCATCGAGCCCACCGGCCGTGGCGACGAACCCCAGGTGCGCGCCACCGTAGCCAACAACACCTGCTCGCCGGCAGCCAGCCAGTCGCGGGCGCTACGCAGGACCATCAGGTCAATGCTCTCCATCCCGTCGCCTCCTGTTCAGCGCATCTGCAAAATGATCGGGCTGGCACTGGCAGGCCCGGTGTGTTCGCGCAGCTTGGCTACCTCTTGCGCCTGCACTGCGCCGCCATGATTACCCCAGGTGCTGCGCACGAAGCTCAGCACGTCGGCGATCTCGCGGTCGCTTAGCTGCTCGCGAAACGCCGGCATGCGGTAAGCGTCCGGTACGCCGGCAGCAACCACCCGTTGCGAGCCATTGAGGGTGATGTTGATGGCCGAGGCGGTTTCTTTGGCCAAGGCTGAGGTGGCACCGGCAAGCGGCGGCATCCACTCCGCCTGGCCACGGCCCTCCAGCCCATGACACGAGGCGCAGACGGTGACATAGGTATGCGCACCCGGCGCCTGCAGGCGGGTAGCTGCCGACACCGCCTGGTACTGCCAGGGTTGCCCATCACGCTGGGGATCGCCGGGCAAGGATTTCAGGTAGCGGGCGATGGCCGCCAGATCATCGTCGCGCATGAACTGGGTCGAGTTGTTGAACGCCTCGGTCATCGAACCATAGACCACGGCATGCTGGTTACGACCGGTCTTGAGGAAACGCACGATGTCCGCCTCGCTCCAGCGCCCAAGGCCGGTATTGGGGTCATTGCGCAGGCTGGGCGCGTACCAGCCATCGAGCAAGGCCCCGGCGACGAACGCGCTGCCATGCTCGCTCAGGGCCTTCTCGTTGAATGCCAGGCCGCGCGGTGTATGGCAACTGCCGCAGTGGCCGGGGCCTTGGACGATATAGGCACCACGGTTCCACAGCGGGTCTTGATCGGTTTTTGCCGCGTACGGGGCAGCATCGGTGAAAACGCCATTCCACAGGGCAATCGGCCAGCGCAAGTTGAGCGGCCAGGGGATTTCTCCCGGTTTATTGGGCTGCTCGGCTGCCCGCACGCCTTTCATGAAGAAGGCATACAGGGCACGCACATCATCGTCACTGAGCTTGGCGTAGGAGGGGTAGGGCATTGCCGGGTACAGCCGGCGCCCGCCAGGCGCGACACCGTGCCGAACCGCCCTGTCGAAGTCCGCCAGGCTGTAAGCGCCAATGCCATGGCTGGCGTCGGGGGTGATGTTGGTGGCATAGATCGCCCCCAACGGCGTCGCCATCTTCAGCCCGCCGGCAAACGGTGCGCCTTCGGGCAGGCTGTGACAGGCCACGCAGTCGCTGAGCCGGGCCACGTATTCGCCGCGTTGGATCAGGGCTTGATCCATAGTGGCCTGGCTGCTGGCTTGCGCATCGAACGGTGAGCCAGGCTCACGGGTGACATACCAGGCCAACAGGCCCGCCGCGATCAGGCACGGTACGGCCAGCAAGCCTAGGGTTCTTGCAGTTGATTTTTGCGTCATGTGCAGGTCGTCCTGGCCAGCTAGCTGAAGGTATAGCGCGACAGCGGCATGCTACGGATGCGCTGGCCCGTCAGCCGCGCCACCGCATTGGCCACCGCCGGGGCTACGGCAGGCAAGGGCGGCTCACCGATCCCGCCCATCTTCTCCCCGCTTTCGACAATGCGCACATGCACCCGCGCCATACGCGCCGCAGGCAGGATTGGGTAGAGGTCGTAGTTGCGCGCGCGCGGCTTGCCGTCGACATACACCGCTTCCTCCAGCAGCACCTGGGACAGGCCAAGGGCCACCGCGCCATTGACCTGCGCCTCGACAATCGCCGGGTTGACGATGCTGCCGGGGTCGATCGCCTGCCAGATGTCGTGGACCCGCACCTGGCCGTTTTCAATCGACACCTCGGCAATCACTGCCGCCTCGGAGCCGAACGGCGAGGCCATGGCCACCCCGCGGGCGCGCTTGCTGCCATCCTCGGCCGTGAACGGGCCGCGCTTCCAGCCGCCCGACAGCTCGCCCACCGCTTCGAGCAGGGTGCTCAAGCGTTGGTTGTCGCGCAGCAGGCGTCGGCGCAGTTCGAACGGATCCTGGCCGCCTTTATCGGCCAATTCATCGAGGAAGGCTTCGTAGAAGAAGTCGTTCATCGAGTTGCCCACCGAACGCCAGTATCCGAGCATCGCCGGGCCTTTGACATAGACCTGCGCGATGCGCCGGTTGGCGATGGCGTAGGCCTTGCCAGACAAGCCTTCCAGGGCGGTGGGGTCGATCTTCTCGGCTTGCTTGCCAGCGATCGCCTCGGTTGGCCCTTCGGTGGCGCTGACCGCCTCGATGGCTACCGGCAGGCCATCGGCATCGAGCCCGGCGCGGAACTTGACCACGGCCATGGGCCGCAGCACATCGCGCAAAAACTCTTCCTCGCGGCTCCAGATCAGCTTGATCGGCCGGCCGACCGCCTTGGCCAGGGCGATGGCTTGCGGGTAGGGGTTGGCGCTGTCGTAGAGGAAGTGCCGACCAAAGAAGCCACCCAGCAGTGGCGAGTGCAGGGTGATCTGCGCCGGGTCCAGGCCGGTACGCTTGGCGATGTCGGCGCGGAACATGTCTGGCGCCTGGTTGGGCAGCCATACCTCCAGCGAGCCATCGGCGTTGAAGCGTGCCAGGGCGGAGGGCGGCTCCAGTTGCGCGTGGTTGAGAAACTGGTTGTGGTAGGTCGCCTCGAGCTTGGTCTTGGCGCCGTCCAGCGCCTTGGCGAAGTCGCCTTGCACTTCTTCGTCACGCGCAGGGCTGGTCGCGCTGCTTAGCCGCTCGCGGAAACCCTCGGTGGAAAAATCTGCCGGCATGGGTCGCACCGGGGCGTCCGCGGCCGGCTCCTGCCACTGCACCTGGATCGCCTCCACCGCACGCTTGGCATGCCACCAGCGCTCGGCGACCACGGCCACCGCGCCGGGGAGTTGATGAATCGAATGCACGCCTGGCATGGCCTTGACCTGGGCTTCATTGCGCAGCTCGCCCACCGTCATGCCCAGACGCGGGGCGTGTTGCACGGCGGCATGCAGCATGCCGTCGAGTTTCAGGTCGATGCAGTACAGCGCCTTGCCGGTGGATTTGTCGTAGGCGTCGACGCGCTTGACCGGCTTGCCGATCCAGCGGAAGTGGCTGGGGTCACGCAGTTGGATGCTGGCCGGGTCGGGCACTGGCAGGTCCATCGCCTGGCTGGCCAGCTCGCCGTAGCTCAGCGACCGGCCTGAGGCTGCATGCAGCACCCGACCCGGTTCGGTGCTCAGTTCGCTGACCGGCACCCCCAGCCGCTCGGCGCCGGCCTGCAGCAGCATGGCCCGCGCCAAGGCGCCGAGGCGGCGCATGGTGGGATAGCTCATGCGCACCGACATGCTACCGCCGGTGATGCGCATGCCGTTCTCCATCACCACGTAGGCCTCGCCAGGCGGCGCAGCCTCGACCAGGAAGGTCGCAGGATCGGCGTCGAGCTCTTCGCCGACGATCTGCGCCATGGCGGTGAAGGTGCCTTGGCCACCCTCCATGAACGGGCTGAGCAGGCGAATGCTGTTGTCCGGGCGAATCTCCAGGAAGGCCGGTACTTGGGTACCCTGGGCCGGTGCTGTAGCGGCTGCGGCCTGAACCCGCGAGACGCCAATCGGCAGGCCAAAGCCCAGCACCAACGCGCCGATTGCGCTGCCGGCCAAAAAGCGCCGCCGTGAGAGGTTGACCGGCTGATCCAACTGCAACAGATCGGCCGGGTAATCGACGGGCGCGTTCATCAGGCATTCTCCTGTTGAGCAGGCTGTTCGGCCAAGGCGTGCACGGCGCTGTGAATTGCGTTGTAGGTGCCGCATCGGCACAGGTTGACCATCGCCGCGGCAATTTGCTCATCGCTGGGCTTAGGGTTGTGCTTGAGCAGCGCGGTGGCCGCCATGACTTGCCCGGACTGGCAGTAGCCACATTGGGCGACCTGCTTTTCTACCCAGGTCGCGACCACCCGCTTGCCAACTTCGTCCGCTTCGATGGCCTCGATGGTGGTGATCTCGCGCCCAACCACCCCGGCCACCGGGGTGACGCAGGCGCGCACCACATTACCGTCGACCAGCACCGAACAGGCACCGCATTGGGCCAGGCCGCAGCCGTACTTGGTGCCGGTCATGCCCAGATCATCGCGGATCACCCAGAGCAGGGGGGTATCCGCTTCTGCATCGACCTCGTAGGTCTTTTGGTTGATTCGAAGCTGCATGGCTCACCCGTAATCAGTCGGTTGGTTGATCGATCTTTAGTTTTTATCGGTCGCGCCGCGCAGCTGGCGCTGCGCGCACCCTGCAGAAAACCTAGCACAGGGCCAGGCGTGCAGGTTTGCACGATCCTGCCGAGAACCGGTCAATCGGCACGGGACTGTGAAGTTGGGCTAATTTGGTTGAGTGCTTCAAACATTCAGGAGAACCGCCATGACATCCGCCACCAGCACCCGCCCGCCACTGCCGCCGTTCACCCGCGAATCGGCCATCGAAAAAGTGCGAATGGCCGAGGACGGCTGGAACAGCCGTGATCCGAAGAAGGTGGCTACGGCCTACACCCTCGACACCCAGTGGCGCAACCGCGCTGAGTTCATTCATGGCCGAGGCGAGGTCGAGGCGTTTCTGACCCGTAAATGGAATAGAGAGCTCGACTACCGCCTGATCAAGGAGCTGTGGGCGTTTAGCGCCAATCGTATTGCCGTGCGTTATGCCTATGAATGGCACGATGATTCGGGGAACTGGTTTCGCTCTTACGGCAACGAGAACTGGGAGTTCGCCGACGATGGGCTGATGGCGGTGCGCTTTGCGTGTATCAATGATCTGCCCATTCATCCCTCGGATCGCAAGCACCTCTGGCCGCTGGGACGGCGACCGGATGATCATCCGGGCTTGTCTGACTTGGGGCTTTAGAAGGGCGGATTGATGTGTGCATTCTCCGGCCTCATCGCGCGACGAGTCACAGTAGTGCGACGAGGCCCGTGCAGGCAACAAAGGTTCAATGGCCCTTGTACTGGCGCGGATCGATCCCCCACTTTTTCAGGCGCGAGGCCAGCGTAGTGGGCTTCAGGCCCAGCAGCTGCGCAGCCCCGTGCGCGCCAGAGATCTTGCCTGCCGTGCGCTTGAGGACGCTGATGACATTGAGCTGGATCTGTCGTTGCCACTCTTGATCGGCAGTCGGTTCAGCATCGGCCGTTGCTGGGGTTGGCTGGCTGCGATGAGCTTGACCGCTGCTTGCCAGTAATTCGTCGAAGCTGACCCGCCCCTCGCGGGCGACGATGGTCTGGCGTTCGATGACGTTTTGCAGTTCGCGGATATTGCCCGGCCAGGGGTACTGCTTGAGCACCTCGACCTGCGTCAGGGGCATGCGCACATCAGGTTTGTTGAACGCCTGACTGGCCCGCGCGAGGAAGTGGCTGGCGAGCAACGGGATGTCTTCGAGCCGCTCACGCAGCGGCACCGAGCGGATCGGAAACACATTCAGCCGAAAATACAGGTCTTCGCGGAAACTGCCTTGGGCGACCATTTCGCGCAGATCACGGTTGGTCGCGGCAATCACCCGGACATCCACCGCCCGGGTGCGGTTATCGCCGACCGCCTCGAACTGGCGATCCTGCAGCACACGCAGCAGCTTGCTCTGCAGCTCAAGAGGGATTTCACCCACCTCGTCGAGGAACAAGGTGCCGCCGTCGGCCAGTTCGAAACGGCCGACGCGGTTGCTCACGGCGCCGGTGAATGCGCCCTTGAGATGACCGAAAAACTCGCTTTCGAACAGTTCGCGGGGGATTGCCGCGCAGTTGACCCGGATCAGTGGGCGGTCAGCGCGGCGACTGCTGGCATGGATGGCACGGGCAATCAGCTCCTTGCCGGTGCCGGATTCGCCGCTGACCAGCACGTTGGCATCGGTGGCGGCGACCAGTTCGATCTGCTGGATCAGGTGGCGCACGGCCGGGCTCTTACCAACGATTTCGTGGTGATTGGCCTGGGCGTTGATCTCTTCTTGCAAGTACTGGTTTTCCATTTCCAGCCGGCGCTGCAATTGCTCGACCTCAGTGAGCGCCTCACGCAGCCGCGCCTCGGTACGCTGGCGCTGGCGAATATCGCGAAACAGCACCACGGCGCCGACCAGCCTGCCCATCTCGAAAATCGGTGTGCTGGTGTATTCGACGGCGATCGGCTCGCCATTCTTGTGCCAGAACACCTCGTGGTCGACCCGATGCACCTGGCCATCGCTGAACGAGGCATGAATGGGGCACTGGTTGACGGCAAACACCCGGCCGTCGCTGTGGCTGTGGTGGAACAGTTGGTGGGCGTCCTGGCCGATCATGTCGGCAGCGCTCCAGCCCAGGATGCGTTCGGCCGCAGGGTTGATGAAGGTGGTCTGGCCGCGGGTATCCAGGCCGTAGATGCCTTCCCCGACGGCGCCAAGGATCAGCCGGTTCTGTTGCTGGATGCGCTCGAACACCTGGCTGATGCGTTCCCAGCCGACATGGCCAAGGCGATGTTGCCGGCGCGCCTCGGCGCGGTTGCGGCGCTGTTCGAGCAGGTCGCGACGCTGGATCATCATCAGGATGCGCTGCTGATCCATGGCCCGGGCGGTGATCTCGACCGCCTGTTGGCGGTGCAGCAGGTCGACCAGGGTCAAATCGTCCGACCACGCCTGGCCTTGGGTCAGCACTTCATCGCTGAAGCTCACCCATTGCGAAATGGCGCCACGCAAGAACTGGCTGAACGCAAGCTCATCTGCCGCCTGAGCCGAGCAGGCCAGCAACTCTAGCGCGGCGAGGTTGGCTTGCACGATGCGGTCGTCGACAGCATCGACCAGCAACATGGCAATGGGCGCATCAGCGCAAATCTGTGGCGACAGAGAGGCGGGCATCGGCGTTTTCCTGTGCGTCAGATTTAACGAAATTTCGTCAGTGGCGTTCCGATATTTCGTTATTCACGAACTATCGTCAATCCGTGTTTCGCAGTTCGGCGGAAAATATCAATTAATTCAACGGCCTATATGCTCAATGCAGTTGGCACATCTCTCGCTATAGAGCGTTTAGTCCTAACCGCTAACCCAAGAGATAAACACGATGAACAAAGTTGAAATGCACCACCTGATCATGGCCGCCAAAGCGCGCAAAGGCTTTAGCTGGGATGACCTCAGCGCTGCCGTGGGCAAGGCGCCGGTGTGGTTGGCGTCCGTCTGCTACGGCATGAACAGCGCGCCCCAGGACGTGGCCGCGCATCTGTGCGAGGTGCTTGAACTGGATGCCGAAGTCGCCACGGCAATGACCGCTTACCCGGTCAAGGGCTGGGACCAGGCCATCCCTCAGGACCCATTGATCTATCGCCTGTACGAAGTGGTCGGGGTGTACGGCCCGACCCTTAAAGACGTAATTCAGGAGAAGTTCGGCGACGGCATCATGAGCGCGATCGACTTCTCGATGCATGTCGAAAAAATCGAAGACCCCAAGGGCGACCGCGTGCTGCTGACCCTCAATGGCAAGTTCTTGCCGTACCGCTCCTGGTAATCGATCTGCCATTCTGGCGCCTCAGTGATGGGGCGTCCTTGACCGCTTTGTGCCGAGGGAAACTGCAATGTCCTATCTACTACCCGCTGAGTTCGTCACCAAGATGCTCGATGCCGGCGCCTCGAAGATCCACATGTCGACCCGCGACACACTGATCCGCAGCTACATGGCTGGCGCCATTCTGGCGCTGGCGGCGGTGTTCGCCGTCACCATCGCGGTACAGACCGGTTCGGCCTTGCTTGGCGCGGTGCTGTTCCCGGTCGGCTTTTCGATGCTGTACCTGATGGGCTTCGACCTGCTTACCGGAGTGTTCATGCTCACGCCCCTGGCGCTGCTGGATAAACGCCCCGGGGTTACGGTGCAGGGCATTCTGCGCAACTGGGGGCTGGTGTTTGTCGGCAACTTTGCCGGCGCCTTGACCGTCGCGTTGATGATGGCCTTTGTCTTCACCTATGGCTTCAACGCCTCCCCAGGCGCCGTGGGGGAAAAGATCGCCAGCATCGGCGAGGCGAGGACCTTGGGCTATGAGCAATACGGACTCGCCGGCTGGCTGACGATTTTCCTGCGCGGGGTGCTGTGCAACTGGATGGTGTCGATGGGGGTGGTCGGGGCGATGATTTCCACCTCAGTGAGCGGCAAGGTGATCGCCATGTGGATGCCGATCATGCTGTTCTTCTACATGGGTTTCGAGCATTCGGTGGTGAACATGTTCCTGTTCCCGTCGGCGATGATCATGGGCGGCGGCTTCTCGGTCATGGATTACCTGGTGTGGAACGAGATCCCCACCGTGCTGGGTAACCTGGTCGGTGGCTTGGCCTTCACCGGGCTGACCTTGTATGGCACGCACATCCGCACTGTTGGCAAGACGGCCCAGGCAGCACGCGCGTCCTGAACAATTTAATGGGGTTGCACTGTGCGGAACCGCATTCAGTTGTGCTCGTGCAAACCCTGCTAAAAATCAGCAAGGAGTACAGATTTGCGCCGATGGTCGGGTGATCGCTCCGGCGCTGCGCAAAGCGCCTTGACCTGCGAGCCCAGCCGCCCAGGACTCAGCCGTTGTTGCGCTGCTCCAGGCGCTGGGCAAACTGGCCAATCACCTGCACCACTTGCTGGGCGCCTTGATGGATGTCGCCAATCACCGCGCCTGCCTGGTTCGCCAAGGCAACGCCTTGCTCGGTTTTCAGGGTGCTGGAGTGCATGCTGGCAACCGCCTGCTGAGCCAGTTGGCGGTTTTTCCCGACCACCTCACTAATAGCGACGGTTGCCTTGCTGGTGCGTTGGGCCAGGTTGCGCACTTCGTCAGCGACCACGGCAAAACCCCGCCCTTGCGCGCCCGCACGGGCGGCTTCGATGGCGGCGTTGAGGGCCAGCAGGTTGGTCTGCTCGGCGATGCTGCCAATCGCATCGACAATGCTGCCGATCTGCTCGGATTGCGCGCTCAGGGCGTTGACCCCGCTGGCCATCTGCTCAAGCTCGTCGGCAATGCTCTGCACCACGGTCACGGTCTGTTGGATCACCGCAGCACCGCGCTGGGTATGTTCATCGGTCGCTCGAGAGGTCTCGAACGCCAGCAGCGCCGCTTGTGATTCGGCCTGGCGCTGCACGACATCGGGGGTCACGTTGGTGGCGAACTTGACCACCCCATAGAGCTTGCCTTGGCTGTCGTAGAGCGGGTTGTAGCTGGCCTGTAACCAGATGCTGACGCCGTGGCTGTCGACACGCTGGAACAGCCCTGTTTTGTATACGCCGCGGTTGAGCTCAGACCAGAACGCTTGATAGCCGTCACTGTGGCTTTCACTGGGCAAGCAGAACATCTGATGATGCTTGCCGCGCACCTGCTCCAGGCGATAGCCCATCACCTTGAGGAAATTTGCGTTGGCGTTGATCACCACGCCATCCAGGTCAAACTCGATCACCGCCATCGAACGATCGATTGCGGTGTTGTAGCTGGATTGCTTGTGCGCCCGTAGCTTATAGCCGTCGATCTCCCGTTCAAAGGTCACCACCGATTCCCGCAGGGCGGCCAACTCACCTTCCAGGGCGGTCTGGTGAGCCTGAAACTTTTGCAGCAGTTGCTGGTGGATGCGGGTGCGCATGAACATCTGAGAGGCTCCGAGGTACGATGCTGCGCGGCGGTAATCATTCGAGGAGGAGGGCGGCAGCAGTGGCGCTATTAAGCCATCATGCGCGGAATAATTGTACAAATATCTATCCTTGTACAACTTTTCGCGCTACTGCCAGTCGATCAACCGCTGATTGGGGGGCGGGCCTGTACGGTCTCGGCAACTGCTTCAGCACGGTCGGCGCGTAGGATTGACGCCCTGCGCTGCTCATATTGTTCCAACGTCAGGCCCTGACGGGCGAGGGCTTCGAGCTGCAACTGGCGAGTTTCTTCGGCGCTGTAGGGGCGCAGTTCGGGATGATTGGCACAGCCGCTTAGCACACTAAGGCCAATGGCTAGCAAGGTAGCGAAAAGCAGGCGGGCTGTGATGGTCATCGAGGGAGCTCCTTGGCGCGAGATTGGTGAAGGCGAGTCGATGACGCAAGGTTAAGGAGGGGGTGTAATGAGTTGAAATTGCTTTGGTCGATAGTGGGTATTGGTTTTGCCTAAGGGTAGATTTGGCGCCGCTTGCGCAGCGCCACGCTAGCGGGAGGCACAAGCCGTTCGATTATCGAGCACAGATCGCGTGTTAGCGCTAAACCTTCCGCGATCAATGCCGAACGTAATGGGTAGTACATTTTACTGCCACCCGGATGCGTCGCCATGTCACTACGCCACCTCACCATCGCCACTCGCTCTTACTTGAGCTTCAGCCTGATCGCCGCCCTGGTGGTGGTGCTAGGGCTGTTTTCCATCGACAAGATCTCCAGCATGCGCGAAGCGGTGGTGTACACCGAACAGGTGACCAACGTCGGCACTCGCTACCTGGGCGAGGTGCGCAGCCACATGCTCGGCCTGCGGGTCATCACCCTGCGTATGGCCATCGCCCGCGATCCTGCCCAGCTGGCGCCAACCGTGGCGCGCCTGGAAGTGCTCAAGGGGCTGCTCGACAAAGGCGTACAAGGTTACGGCGCAGTGTTGCCGGCAGCGGGCAAACCGGCGTTTGCCGAAATGCAGCAACTGATCGACCAGTACCGGGTGCTGCTCGACCAGTACAAGGACTTGTCCGAGCGCAATCAGTTGGCGTCGATGCAGACCATGCTCAGCGGCGCCATGCAGGACATCTCCAACCGCATCGGCGAGCTGTACGACAGCCTGGTCAGGTTCAGCAGCGAAGCCGCCGAGCAGCACACCGCTCAAGCCCGCGCCGATTACCAGCGGGCGCTGTACCTGACTTTCAGCGTCATTGGCCTGGTGCTGTTGCTGACCATTGCCCTGGCCTGGCTGCTGACGCGCAGTATCGTCAGCCCACTGCGCGAAGCCATCCGCGTCGCGCAGAATATCGCCGAGGGTGATCTCTCACATGCCGTACAGACCACTGGCCGTGACGAGGCGACCCTGCTGATGCATGCCCTGGCGGCGATGCAGGCCAGCCTCACGGATGCCCTGCGGCTGATCGGCGATTCCTCGCATCAACTGGCGGCAGCCAGCGAACAGATGTCGGCGATTACCCAGCAGACCTCCGGCGACCTCAATCGACAGAGCGACGAGATCCAGCAAGCCGCCACCGCTGTGACCGAAATGAGCGTTGCGGTGGAAGAAGTGGCGCGCAACACGGTGAGCACCTCTGAGATCTCCCGCCAGTCGGAGGATGCCGCACGGCGCGGGCGTGAGCGGGTGGGCGAGGCAATCAATTCGATCAGCAAGATGAGCCACGATGTGCATGAGGCATCGCGTCAGATCGAGGCCCTGGCATTGTTATCGCAGCAGGTAGGCAAGGTGCTCGATGTGATTGGCGCGATTGCCGGGCAGACCAACCTGCTGGCGCTCAATGCGGCAATCGAGGCGGCGCGGGCGGGTGAAGCTGGACGGGGCTTTGCCGTAGTGGCCGATGAGGTCAGGGCGCTGGCGGCACGCACCCAGAGCTCGACGTTGGAGATCGAGGAGATGGTCAATGCCATTCGCAGTGGCACGGCACGAGTGGTCGAGTCGATGCAGAGCAACAGCCAGCAGGTCGGCCATACCCTGCAGGTGGCTGAGCTAGCCGGGCAAGCGCTGGATGAAATCACCAACGGCGCAACCACCATCCATGAGCGCAACCTGGTGGTGGCCAGCGCCACTGAAGAGCAGGCTCAAGTTGCCCGCGAGGTGGACCGCAATCTGCTCAACATCCGCGATCTGGCGGCGCAGACCTCCGAGGGCGCGGATCAGATCAGTGCGGCGAGCCAGGAGTTGGCCAGCCTATCGATTGGCTTGAACAGCATGATGAAGCGGTTCCGCCTCTGAGCTGCACGCAAACGTGGCAACTAGGCAAGAAACTCAGACTCCACAGGACCAGCGGCCTGCTTGTCCTGCTGGATACTGGTGTACACCGCGAGACTGCACACCCCGACCAGCCCAACACTGGCCAGCAGGATATCGCCCAGCAGCATACCGACCAGCAGCAGGAATACGGTGATGCGAAAGAGGGTGGTCATGACTGCCTCCGATGCAGATGCGATGGTCTCCAGAGCCTCACCATAACGTCCTGCCCGCCAGAGTGCAGCCCGCTTGAGCGGAGCTGGCACTCCTTCCATCTGATTTGGCAGATCGAGCGTCGCCGGCGCTGCCTCAGGGTGTGTAGCAGCGGGCTTACCCCACGATGAGGCCAGACGCGCCACCCCCAAAGCCGTAGCAATTAGCTCCCGGCATAGCCAACCGATTTCCCCGCCAACCGGCTGCGCATCACGAAATACGCCGCCACCACAATCAACGACGTCACCGTGGTGAACCAGAACTGGAACCGCGAGGCCGGATCGAATGCCTGGGTAACGATCACCGCCAGCAGGGCGAACAGCGCAACGATGTTGGCGTACGGGAAGAACCACGCGCGGAACGCGCTCGGGTCCACCGGCTCCTGCCGGGTTTTCCAGCGCATGGCCAAGTGGGCAATGATGATGAAGATCCACACGATCATCACGAACGTGCCGCTGCTTTTGGCCAGGGTCATGAACAGGTCACCACCGCTGACGAAGTGCACGGTCAGAATCAACAAGCAGATACTCAAGCTGAGCAACAACGCGTTCAGTGGCACGCCTTTGGAGGTAGTGCGCGAGAACAACTTCGGCGCATGGCCACGCTGGCTCAGCGAGAACAGCATGCGTGAGTTGGAGAACATGAACGAGTTCATCACCGACATGAACGAGATGAATAACACGATCTTCATCGCCACCGCGGCACCGCTGAAGCCAGCCAGGGTGAACAACGAGACATACGGTGAGGCCAGGTTGGCGGAGTCGGTCCAAGGCAGGCACAGGATCAGGATAGACACGGAGCCCACATAGAACAGCATCACCCGCAGGATCACGCTCTTGATCGCGCGAATGACGTTCTTGCGTGGATTTTCCGATTCACCGGCCGCCACGGCGGCGATTTCACTGCCGCCCAGCGAGAAGATCACCACCACCACACCTGCCATGACTGGCGACAGGCCATTGGGCATGAAGCCGTCGTGAGCGGTCAGGTTGACCCAGCCAGGGGAGGGGATATCGTTGTGCAGGCCAAGCAGAATCGAGATGCCCAGCGCCATGAAGATGACAATTGTGGCCACCTTCATTGCCGCCAGCCAGTACTCCACCTCGGCGAAGGATCTAACCGAGTAGGCGTTACTCGCCATCAGCGTCACCAGCATGATGAAAGCGCCTGCCCAGATCGGTAGCCCTGGCAGAAAATCATGCAGGATTGCGCCTAGTAGCACTGCTTCCAAGGTGATGGTCAACATCGACTTGAACCAGTACAACCAGCCGACAGCAAAGCCTGCCCATTCGCCGAGGTAGGTGTTGGCGTAGGTCGAGAACGAGCCGGCATCTGGGTTGCGACAGGCCATCTCGCCCAGCATGAACATCACCAAGGTGACCACTATGCCGCCGATGAAGTACGACAGAATCGCGGCAGGCCCGGCCGAGGCAATCAGTTTGCCCGAGCCCATGAACAGCCCCGCACCGATCACCCCGCCCAGCGCGATCATGGTGATATGCCGTTGTTTGAGGCTTTGCTTCAGACTGTTGGAATGCATTTCCTTGTCCTCTCTTATTATTTGGGAGGAGTCGGCGACAGTTGCGCAGCGCACCAAACGGTGTCGCCCGCAAAGACTGTCGCCCCCCAACGCAGGCATCGTCGTGCGCCTGCGTCCACGCCCTGTAGCCTTTCTTTAGGCAATGGCTATCAGGCTGGCCACCTTGGACAAGGCTGGCGCGCATCTCAAGCGAATTCTGCGCACAACATCCTGCGATTTTTTCTTGAGGGCGGCGCTTGCAAAGCGGCGGCGACAGGCGTTCCAGCGAGAGGAACTTGATCGGGTAGTTCGATCAGGTGATTGCCATCGACATCGTATTGACGGCTGCCTGCCGGTCTTGTCGGCGCTATTGTTAAACATCGAGCCATCGAGGTATTTATCATGAACAGATTGCTGCTAGTGCTAGCGATAACGCTGGTTACTGGCTGTCAGACGCCGATGCCAGTCGCCAACCCGCAGATGGCCTGGGTCGATTTCTCGACGCCATTTCCCAACGACAGAGTGCTGATGGCCGAGCGCTTGGATAAACAGCGCTTGCGTGATGGGCGGTTTTTTCAAGTGACCCCGGGTAGTCATGAGCTGGTGGTCAGATTCGATTACGACGTCAACGGTGGCGGTGGCATCAGCCTGATGGGTGGCACCACCGTTCGCCAATGCTACCTGACCGTCAACTACGCACATTTCCAGGCGGGCCAGCGCTATGTTCTCGAGGCGCGCTCGATGGCGCTGACGCCGCAAGCGCGGTTGTACGATGCCAAGGGCGAGGTGGTTGCAGAGGTTAGCGAGTTTTACTGCTTGATGTGATGCCCGCAGGCAGCGCACCGTCAGCTTGCTCCGTATCCCACCGCGCGAAACTGGAATCGGTCAAATAGCTTGCCGCCTGCGATGTTGCCAATGATGCCGCCGACACCGAACGCCGCCAAGCCGAATGGAATCCACTCGGGAGAAACTTTGGTCACCTCGAGCATCGTTGGCGCCAAGTAGCTGAAGACGGTGAACATGCCCGCAAAGCCAATGGACGCTATCGCAAGACACGCTGAAACGTTAAGGCTCCAGATGGTAGACAATACGCGATAGGCGCGTCGAGAGTAGTCGTCGCTGATTCTTTGAAGGCAGTATGCTTTGCTGTGCATCAGCGTAGATAGAATGGCGACGGTGGCATCGAGTTAGGCAATGTTATCCATGGGCTAATGGCCCAAGGTATCGACAAGAGGACGTTATGGAGCGCCAACCCCCTGGCACTATGCATGGGACGGATGTTGCGGCATCACACAATCAAGGCCATGCGTTTGCAACGGATGCATCAGAGCGTTTGCAGTTGGCTCTCGATGCAGGCGCAATCGTCGGTACCTGGGTGTGGGATATCCCGGCTAACCGTGTGACCGCTGACGAGCGCTTTTCCAGATCCTTTGGACTGCCTGCGCACAAGTGCATGGCCGGCATTCCTATCGAGGAAGCGTTTTCGTCTATTCACCCCAACGACCGTGATCGCGTCTCGACCGACATACAGGAAGCCATGCGTCGCGGCGGTGCCTACCGGTGTGACTACCGCGTTCGACAGCACGACGGTAGCTACCGCTGGATCGAAGCCAATGGCCGCGCGGAGCTCGATGAGCAGGGGCGGGCGATCAGGTTTCCCGGGGTTCTCATGGATATTGAGTCGCGGCGCACAGCTGAGGCTGAGCGTGACAGGATGTCGGCATTGCTGCGCACATTCACTGCCGCCGTGCCCGGTGTTGTCTACGCCAAGGATCTGGAAGGCAGGCTACTTGTAGCGAACCATGGCGCCACGCAACTGATCGGCAAACCGCCAGAGTTTTACTTGGGCAAAACCGATCTGGAGTTTCTTGAGGACAAAGCCCAGGCGCGTCAGATCATGGAAACCGACCAGCGCGTGATGCAGGGAGGCAAAGCCGTGCAGATCGAAGAGCGGGTCGATATGCCGGACGGTACAGTGACCTACTGGTTATCAGTCAAAGCGCCGCTTTGCGACGATGCAGGGGAGGTCATTGGGCTGATCGGCTCGTCCATTGACGTGACTGCGCGCAAGAATGCCGAGTCGCAGCTTGTGGAACTCAATCGCACCCTGGAAGCACGGATCGAGGAGGCTCTGGCCGAGCGGGAAGCGGTTCAAGCGGCGCTTCGCCAATCTCAAAAGATGGAAGCGGTTGGCCAGCTGACAGGAGGGATCGCTCACGATTTCAACAATCTATTGGCGGGGATCACAGGGAGCCTGGATCTGATCAAGCGCCGTTTGAAGCAACGGCGTATCGCCGATGTTGAACGTTATCTTGCAGTGGCCCAAGGCGCCGCCCAGAGAGCGGCATCGCTGACGCATCGACTCCTGGCATTCTCTCGTCGCCAAACACTGATGCCTCTTCATATCGACGTGAACAGCCTGATCAGCGATATGCAAGAGCTGATCAGCCGCACAGTAGGCCCCTCGATCACATTGAAGGTAGAACTGAACGCAAAATCGAGTATCTGCCTGGTCGACCCGGCCCAGGTAGAGAACTCGCTATTGAACCTGTGTATCAACGCCCGCGACGCATTAGCCAGCTGCGGCTGCATTTCCATTACTACGTCCAACCAAGAGTTGGTGCAAGGACCAGAACTGGATCCTGAGCTGTCTCCCGGAAAGTATTTGACGATTTGTGTCGCTGACAACGGAATTGGCATGAGCGCCCAGACGCTTTCCCGCGCATTCGAGCCGTTCTTCACCACAAAACCTGTCGGGGCCGGGACCGGGCTTGGCTTGTCGATGATCTATGGCTTTGCCAAACAATCAGGAGGCCAGGTCAGGATCGAGTCAGTTGAGGGTCACGGCACCCGTGTTTATCTTCAGTTGCCTAGCCAAACGGCCCCAGTCACAGCGTCGGAGCGTATGGAGCCACTGGATGAGACGACATTATCTGCATCAGGTGAAACGGTGTTGGTCGTCGATGACGAGCCATCGGTGCGCATGTTTGTGAGCGAAATGCTAGGTAACTGCGGGTACCGGGTTGTCGAAGCAGCCGACAGCCTCGCTGGCCTTCAGTTACTTTGTTCAGACACTCACATCGACTTGCTCGTGACAGACATAGGCCTGCCGGGTGGTATCGACGGTAGGCAGATGGCAAATGAGGGGCGTAGAGCCAGGCCTGGATTGCCAATTTTGTTCATGACGGGTTATGCGCAGCCACATGTGCTCGACAGCGTCCAGTTTGAGCCTTGCACTGCGGTGCTGACCAAGCCTTTTTCACTTGAGGCGCTAATGCTGAATATCAGGGCATTGCTCAGGACAAACGAATGCTAGAGGGGAGCTGTTCGGGAGCCGGAGGCGGGATTGCCCGCAAAGAGGTCGGTTCAACATTTCGTATTTAGCGCGCGAACAGCTGCGGGCCGACGTACATTGTTGTACACGCGGGTTTCATACGAAAACGTTTATTTCAGGGGGGAATAGCGGACAGAAATGAGTGCTGCGTGATTAAGGACAACGGCACTTAGAGCTCGGTAAGTGCGGGCTTACCAGTGAACACCGCCTCGCATTCTTCGCGGGTCAACCCACCTTCGTTTGCCAAAATGCAACTCGGTACTGTTCAAACACCGCAGGCTGTCATAAATTTATCCAACAACCTGGGCATTTTGAATGCTACAGCTTGGGCGCTGTTGGACTTGAATACAACACGTCCAACAGCGCCCAGCGTTTTTTCCCCCATTAATGAGTCCTGAACATACGGCCCACCGGATAACGCTTGGCAAACCCATCCCAGTTACCCCAAGGCAGCCAAGTATCGTTATTCACTTGGCCGTTGATTGTATCGGCTGAGTCGTTGAAGGTGTTGGTCAGGCCCAGCACACCTGTAACGGTACAGATGAGGGTATTCGCGTCACCGCTGTCAAATATCTGTCCCAGTGCTTTCCAAGACGGTTGAGGTTGATGAAGAGGCGCGTTTAGATCGTCTATCAGATTATCCATAGCTGCAAAGGACCCGCGGCGTTGACCGATTTCCCGCATGGGTATTTCACTTCTTACCTGTGGGGTCACTGTAGGTCTATATTTGCTTGCCGCGCCTCCAGCCTTGTCCAACAGATGCTGCAGACACTTACCAGAGCGATTGCCCAGCTTCGTTGACAGCTTGCGCAGGGCTTTCATTGCGAACATCCCCGATTTTCTCAGCCCAGTCGCGCCCCCTGCAGCAATTGTTGTGGCGAAACTGACCCAGCCCAGTATCTCGGCGGTGTTGGGGTCCGTGTCTTCAATTGCTACGGACGCCACGGCCGTTGCAAATGCAACTACTGATAGCCCGATGACTGCTACCGTTAGATAAATGCTCAGGCCACCCGTAGCGATTGCGGTAGCAACCCCAAGTCCCGCCCAGAAGACAGTGGAAATAATGTTCGCCGCTTTTTCACCCACCACCTCGGCAAGGCCTTTATGGGCCTCTTCGGAGAACAGATAAGACGTAAACAAGCTAGCAGCGGTAATGATTAGCCCAAACCAAAAGTGGCCTGAAGGATCTTGACGATTGACCGGGTCACCGTCGCAGTACCCATACGCATGCACACCACCTTCGCCAAACGGGCTTAGACTGTCCTGGCTATAAAAGCACATTGTTCCCGGTGCGTACCAGCGGTACCCGTTGCCCAGTGGGTATTGATCATTATCGGCATCGCGGTACTCGCCGTTGAAACCTGTCAGTGCTTCGCTCTCCAGCGAACTGTGTTTGCCGTAAGCGGTGTAGGCGTGATGGACCAATGTCTCGGCAGTCAGGTCATAAGTAATCAGCACTGTCCCGTTGAAATCCTTGAGTTGGATCAGAAACCGTTTTACTCCAGCTTTGACAATACAAATAACAGAGCTGCCAGCACCTTCCAGGCAACAATGGCGCATAGCGCTGGAGTTGACTGCATACTCCCCGCGTACGGTCAAGTCATCATAGATAATCTGGTTATGATCCTGGCCGTCACCCGATGTCATCAGCCGGTTTAGGGGGTCGTAGGAGTAGCGTTTGCTGCCAGCTTTAACCCTCCGTCCTAACACATCATACTCATAGGTTTTACCGGTGTGGTCTTTAATCACACGGCCAGCGCTGTCATACAAAAGCGGTCCGCTAGCACCCAAGGATTCCTCGCTGTGCTTCACTTCGATGAGTCGTGTCTGGTTGTAGGAATAGGTAGAGGTAGCTAGCGGTGAGGAGGCGAATTGCGTCGTGCAGAGCTGGATGTTACCCAGATCATCATAGGTGAACTGTTGTCGTTCAATGGCTTTGCCGTTCGCCGTTGGTTGCCATACACCGGAAGTGCTGCAGCTGGCGAGTTTACCTTGTGCATTGTAGCTCAATGTGCGCTCACCCAGCACCTTGCCATCTTGAGTCAATTGCGTCTTTGCCAAGCGTCCACGGGTGTCATAGCTCCGGGTAATTTTCAGTTCCCCCTTGTGTGTGTTGAACGTGCGTTCGATTTCGCGGCCTTCAGTGTCGTACTCATAGTGGGTACTCAATGGGTGGCTGACCCCAAGTGTGGTCTTTGTGCGTGTGCCTTTACTCACGCTTAGCGTTTCATTAGCCAACTGGCCCGAAGTGTTATAACTAAAATGCAACTCACTTAGTTCGGAGCCACCGGCGTGTTGGTGCTTGGCCGTGGATCGCCTGCCATGGTCATCGTAGTCGAAAACGGTTGTACCACCACTGGCATCGTCCTCAGAAAGCAGGCGCCCTGCCAGCGAACGTTGATAAACGGTGGTATTTTTGGTTTCGGGCGTTTCATGCTTAGCCGATTTAGGTGTTACGGAGGACTTGAATTGTGCTTCAAGCCGAGTTACGCCACCGTATGGGTCATGGGTGAACCGAATATGCTGGTTTTCTTCGACGGCGCATGAGATAGGCTTACAGGCCGTTGCATAGGTAAATTGTTGTGCGAGCGAAGTGCTAGTTTCCTTGATGCTGGCGACTCGATTACCGAGTTCCTTGACATAGGTGTAGGTGAGTGTTTTGCCGTCGGCAGTGACTTTCGAGCTGGGTACCAAACTAGAGTCTTGATAGGAAAACGTTTCCGTGTACCCGTTGCGTGTGATGGTTGTCAATCGTCCCGCCTCATCAAATGTGCGGCCGCCGAGTTTATAATTGTTTAGATATACATGGGTAGGCTTCGTTGCAAGCAAGTCATCAGGATACATGTAACTGTAATTTGTTTTGTGTGTGCGGCTGGATGAAGACGTACGGCCTGAGAGAATGCTGTTGAGCGTGCTCTCATTGAAGATTGGTTTTTCAAATATGCGATGTGTTATCATGCGATGGCGGCCGACAGCGTCGTAGTTATAGATCGCCGTACGACATACTTCGACGTCCAATTCCACATGCCGATGGACTGAGCCAGCCCCGCAGTAGGTGAAGCCTTCGATTTTTCGAAGTGTTCCCGTAGCGTCTCTCCATTCTATTTTTTTTACGGTATCGTCGGCATTGTAATAAGTGAATTTTCCGTGGAGGTCGTCGAGTGCGCCTTGCCGTTCAACGCGCATGTGCTGCACAGGGTCATAGCTGTTGACGGCCACCTCACCCGTGGAGAGGCGCTGGACTGCTGCGTTACCCCAACTGTCATACTCATAGTCACAACGTTGCGTGACGATTTTTACTCCATTTACACCTGGCAAGTAATCGTAGTGCAGGGTGGCGCTTGGGCGTCCACAGTTATCGAACTCTGCGGCCTTCACCAACTTCCAAGACGCAGTTTGGTTGTTCGAGACAGGCACTGCTAGATGCTCTTTGACAACATTGCCCCGCCCATCGTAATCATAAGCTCGACGGACACCGTTGGGTTCAATAACCTCCACACGAGAGGCCGAAGGGTACTGATAAAGCGTGGTTTCACTGAATTCTTTACTCTTGGCGCACGTGGTGCGCTTGGTCAGTCGCCCATAGGCATCATAGTCAAATGTCGAGCAGTTACCGTCGGCGTCGGTTTCACTGATAAGCCGGCCGTTGAGGACATTGTAGGTCTGAGAGGTTTTTTGCTCAATCGTCCCGAAGTGCTCAGCAGTCGTTGTCGTAAGGGCAAAACCAGACAGGCTATGGGTGATCGTTTTAAGGGACTCATATCCTGTTGAGTGCAGGGTCGTCAATTGTGTCAGTCCACGCTCCCCATAGAGGTAACGTTGTACGATCCACTGCTCATCGTTTCTGAATGACTGTTTGCGTTCGGAGGGGCGTGACTCATTGGTTGTGTAAGTGAACTGTGCTGTCGTAGAGGTGCCGTCAGGGTATGTGGTTCTTTCTGTCGCTATTTGACTTGGGATGAATGTGTAGCCATCGTTACCATTGTTTTTAACGGTATGGCTCTTGGTGAGATACGTCCACTCTGTGGTGTCTTGTGGGCTGCTACGTTTGATGATTCGTGCGTTTTCGAATACGCTCTTGGTTTCAGATTTTAGCTTGCCATTGACGAAGTTTTGCGTAGAAGTGGAGCTGTCTTCATAGACGTAAACCGTGCTTGCGGTGTGGGGGTCGCCAGATGAATTTTGGGTTGACGTCATTAGGATCTGATGATCGACACCAAAAAGGATCATTTCGACTTGATTTCCGGATTCGATCTTGGTGTGATAGGGATGTTGCAATTTTAAGTCGATATTGAGTGCGTAGATTAGAAGCATGATTTGTTCGGTATAAGTGTGTTCGTAATAGAGCTCTGATGTGTGTGTTGCGTCAGGTAGTTTGTAGTCTTCTTCTTGGATGCTGGACCATTTAATTCTAGGGTTCTCTTGAAAGCTCGTAATGATATTTTCGTATGCGTTGAAAACATCTGCTGGTAACCATGCTCCTATAGCTCGGTATTCTAGATGTTTGAGTAGGGCATCGTGAAAATCTTGTTCAACTCTGTCAGGCTTGTGCTTCAAATACTCTGCCAGGTCCGAGAGTTGCTGTGTGCTGAGCGTGTAGAGCCCCGCTTTTTCGTAGGTGTATTGCTTGGTGACTTTTGTTGCTTCATTTGCAGGCGCAGTTATGTGCGTTGCAACGCAAGGGAGTTTTGATAACTTGCTGTCATTCAGGAAGCTGAGGCCGTTATCCTTGTATATGACCGTTTCGGTCAACCCTTCTGGGGTCGTTAACGCGCTCAGCAAATAGCCGCATTCCAAGTGGTCATCATAGGAAAAGGTGTATTGATGGCCTTCAGGTAGAGTGACAGATGTTAATGCATAGTCCTTGAGTGTCAATGCGTAAGTGCAGGCAAGGGTATCGAAAGCCTCCCAAAAATTTACATCAATTGTTTGAATACCAGCATCATCGGCAGCGTATTTCAGGCGCACATGCACTCTCGCTTCATCCGGCGTAGCATTTTCTGCAGGCGCGGTGTCTGCTATGCTAGCCAGCCTGATTTGGTAATGTAGTGCATCATCAAGTTCTTGCTCTTTTACCTCCCACTCAAGGGTGGCGAAGCTTTTACCATCCTGGCTGATACTTACCGGTATGAATATCTGGCTCCGATCTGCACGCTTCAAAACCTCAACTCGCCCGTCAGGTCGTTTGACCGTCAGGGTCTTGTGGTCTGCAGCCCAGTAGGCAATGACCAAGGGGCCAGGAAGGTCCTTGTTGTTCTCAACGGTTACGGCCTCACCAGAATGCAGCCGCAGCTGTTTATTGGCTTCATTGTAGGTGGTAAATGCAAACGACCAGCCATCACCAAGGCCTGCGCGATTATTGACCATGGGGGTGTAGCTAAGGCTCATGTCAATTGCCGGCCCCAAGCCCATGTTGCAGGTAATTGTGGGTAATGGCACATACGCCTCGAATAGCCCTGTGCGCGCGTCTACCCCCGTGCTTTTCTTGCTGGTGGTGTTGAATATTTCGTGATTTTCGCCATCACAAGGATCAATACCCATGGCATTGTGTAACATATACCACCTCACGCTTTATAAGGCACCGAACTGGTGTGTTCGCATGAAAGGTGGCATCTGTACATCTTGCACGTCTACTGACAAAAATGTCAGGTGGGTAGAAGTGGCCAAGGTCGAACTTCGCCGCGCCTGTTCGACTTATTGAGGCGTGAAGCCGACGTTGCCCTTAGAAATGTTCCCTTCGACCAACCGGTTATCGTTCAGCGCAAAGTGATGAACGTTCGATATGCGGTGTACGCGGCGCAGAACTACAGCGTCGCTAGCCATACAGGGGAGGGGGTCAACCTGATTCTGATGAATGCAGACCTCAAGCATTTTCCGGATGTGGCGTAGGCCGTTGATTGGAGGCTGATTGCAAGCCCCCGCCAACGTCCGACTAAACCCGCGCTAAGCAGATAGCCAGGGCGCAGGCCACTGAGGCCCAGTCAGCGGCTACGGAAGAAGCCGTAAAGGCCATTACCAACACGTCGAATCCGTCCAGCATGTTGATTACAAAATAGCGTGCGATTACCCACCACTGGAAGGCGGACATTCTTTTCTCATCAAGCTGATTCGCCGCGTAGCACGATATAAATGTACTGGGCATTCAAGGGGTGGAGTGACAAAGCTTTTCTATGATCCGGCGGGCCCTGTTGGCACCGACGTCAACATGAATATCGATCGTCTGCCGTTCACCGAATCGACACATGTTCTTGTATTGGGATTCGATAACAACTTTGTCCTCATCAAATGTCATGATCGTTTGCTCAACTACTTTCGCTTTAACTTCTTCGTGATTGCTTTCCGGGTTGGTGGCGATGGTCCAGAAGTAATGGCTAGTGGTTTCGGTTTCCGGGGTCACGCCGTGGAAGCCGCGCATGTGAAAGCCGCCCCGCTGCGGATTGTCCAGGGGCTCGGTTCCGGCATCTACAGCGCCGGTCCAAATACGCAAGTGGCTGATATGAAACTCAATTTCCTGCCAGCGATCAACAGTGCCTTTGAATGGGTAGGCGGCGACATAGGTCGGCGGTGGGACAGAGTCAGGCATGTGTCGAACAACGCGCACCGAATGGTCGTCACTTTCAACCGTCATTTGGGCGTTCATGTGAACGCTGGCGTTGCCGCCAATGGTGCGTAGGTGGACATAGCCCAAATGGCTTAGATCCATCAAGTTGTCGTGTATGAGCTGATAGGGCGCGTCGTAGTGATACACGTCACCCTCAAAAAGATAATGCCCGTTAGTGTGAACATCGTAGGCAGGGGGTTCATCGATAGGCGCTGGGTGTTCGGGGCTGCCAAACCAGATCCAAACGATCTGGTCTTTTTCCACCACGTGAAAGGCTGTCACTTTTGCTTTGCCAGGAATTTTTTCCTGACCGGGGATCTCAATGCATTTTCCGGCTTCATTGAACAGGAGACCGTGATAGCCGCAGCGAAGGCCGCTGGCTTCAAGTGTTCCATCGGACAGCGGTAGTGCCCTGTGACAGCATCGGTCTTCGAGTGCCGCCACCTTGCCATCCGCTGTGCGGAACATCACGACTGATGTGTTCAGCAAGGTTCGGCCCACGGGACGATCCTTGAGTTCCCAGCCCAACGCAGCCACATACCATTGATTGAGCGGGAATGGGGAAGGCTTGGCCGGTGCAATATCCTGGGCGAGTGACTGAAGGGGAGAGGCAGTCATAGGTGTCTCCGTTGCAGTGAATGTAGTGGGTTGAGATCAGAGGTCAATTACGAGTCGAGGTGACTTTGCCCGGGAGCAGCACGGCGTGAAGCAATCATTCCTGGCGTGTTCATCGGCGGTCAGGAATTGATCCTTGTGATCGGGGATACCCTCCAGCACGCGTGTCACGCATGTTCCACACACGCCTTGTTCGCAGGATGTTTGAAGTTCAATTCCCGCGTCGTCCAACACCTCGAATACGCTGCGGTCGGCTGGAATTTCAAAGGTTCTACCGCTCCTGGCGAGCACTACCTCGAAAGGCCTGTTTGAACCCTGGTCACCGATCTGGCCCGCAAAGAACTCTCGATGCATGCGCGCTTGCGGCCAGCCGGCAGCCTCGCCGGTTTCCAGAATGTGGTTCATGAAGCCGGTGGGGCCGCACACATACAGATGGCAACCTTGATCGACCGTATCGAGAATGGCGGCGGCATTCAGTTTTTGCTGCTGCACACCGCTGTCATCATGGAAAGTGATGCAGTCCGCGAACGGCGCATGAGCAAGTGCGTTGACGAATGCTGCACGGTCGCTGGAGCGGAAGCAGTAATGAAGCTCGAACGCCAGGCTGCGATGCGAAAGCTCATAAGCCATGGCCAGGATTGGGGTAATACCAATGCCTCCGGCAAACAGCAGGTGACGCTTTGCGCTGTGGTCGAGCTGGAACAGATTGCGTGGCGCACTGATCGTCAGCGTTTGGCCTTGCTCTACAGCGCAGTGCATTGCCTGGGAGCCGCCGCGGGAGCTAGGCTCCCTCAGAACACTGATGAGATAGCGATTACGCTCTCGTGGGTCATTGCACAGCGAGTACTGGCGAATGAACCCGCCTGGTACATGAACGTCGATGTGGGCACCGGCTTCAAATGGCGGAAGTGATCCGCCATCCAAGGGGCTCAATTCAAAGCTGCAAACACCTTCTGCTTCGATTGCCTTGCGGCTGACGTTGACTTCAAACATGACTCCCCCCTCCACATTCAAGTGGCTAATGAAAGTTCACAGGTCAAAGATCGACCGGGAGGAGGTCAGCCTGGCGCGAATGGCGGCAGCTCTGGGTTGCAGCCAGGCACGCGGGAAGTGACTAGGTGACGGGTATTCATGGCACTACCTGATAATTATTTTTGTGGGGTGCTGTGACGGCATATCATGCTGGACCTGGCCCCAGCTATCGGTTGACTAAATCCTCGGATCAATTGGTTGCGGTGTCAACTAATTTTTTCCAAGGCCAATTGAAGGTGTGCTATCGATGTCCACAGCCCCCCAGCTAGACCTCGCCCGCTATGTACCCGCGCTGCTGAATTTTTTGTCGAACAAACTCTCCTCAGGGGCTTCGCAGTGCTATCGAAAACACTTCGGGATTGGCGTTGTGGAGTGGAGGATGCTGTCCATGCTGGCAGTGGAAAGCGGGATTACGGCGAATCGTATCTGCCAGGTGATCGGTCTCGATAAAAGCGCTGTTAGCCGCTCTCTACAGGCGCTGGAAGCGGCAGGGCGAGTTCGTACGCAAGTAGACCCTGCTGACGGAAGGCGCTACACCGTTTCCCTTACCGAGAGCGGTGTGCAGTTGTACAACCGGGTCTTGAAGGTTGCGCTTGAACGAGAGCGTCGCTTGCTGAGTGGCCTCTCGTCAGCCGAAGTCGATACCTTGATCAACTTGCTTGGACGCTTGAACACCCAGGTCTCCCACGTCAACGACTACGACCCAGAGAAACCCTGAGCGTGCTGGCAATGCTCTTTATCCGCTCGGCGACCTAGCTGCTCCTGAAGTAACGCTACCAGCTAGCGGCGCCCCCTTGCGCTATCAAGCTTCCAGGCAGCCTTCGCACCTTTGCGTGGGCATGCTTGCTCCTCGGACCACCGCTACCGCTCGATTCAATACTTGACGCCAAGTATCGCGATTGCCGATAGGTCACATCCCAACAAGCGATTAGTCAGAGCCCTGCACTGAGGTCAACCTGTTCCCGTCGTCTGGTCTATCCCGCCAGCTGACTTCACCTCGGCAGGTCGATCGCATCGATCCCGTTCGCCCCGTCCGGCCGTGGTGGCAAAGAAAATTGCCAACAAAAACAATAAAAGAGGGTTCGCTCGATGGCTATTCGCTCCATCGCCGCAGCGCGGCGTGCGCCTTTCACTCTGACGCTCGCCACTGCCATGGTCTGCGGTCTTCCATGTGCCCAGGCGTTTGAAGTGCAGACCGACAACCCTGACCTCAGTCTGCGGTGGGACAACACGCTCAAGTACAGCTCTGCGTGGCGCCTGAAGGACCAAAGCAGCAAGCTCAGCAGCAGCTCGGTGGCGTTGAACCAGGACGATGGCGACCGCAACTTCGACAAGGGCCTGATCTCCAACCGCCTGGATGTACTCTCTGAACTGGACATTGGCTACCGCGAATACGGCGCGCGGATCAGTGGTGCGGGCTGGTTCGATACCCAATACCAGAAAGACAACGACAACAATGACCCGGCGCGGGCCAACCAGCGTTCGGTTGCCTACGACGAATTCACCGACGACACCCGCCACTTGCACGGCGGCGACGGCGAGCTACTGGATGCCTTTGTCTACTGGAACGGTGATCTGGCCGACCGCGCGCTCTCGGTACGTCTGGGCCGCCACGGGCTGATCTGGGGCGAAAGCCTGTTCTTCGGCGCCAACGGTATCGCTGGCGGCATGGCACCGGTAGACGTGGTCAAGGCGGTGTCGGTACCCAACACCCAGTTCAAGGAAATCACCCGGCCGGTCAGCCAGCTGTCTACCACCTATCAACTGACCGATGCGCTGTCAGTCGGCGCTTACTACCAGTTCGAATGGGAAGAAACCCGTTTGCCGGGGGCTGGCAGCTATTTTTCGGTCAGCGACACCATTGGCGAAGGTAACGAGCGACTGATTGTCGGCGCACCGTTCCCGCCATTTCTGGGCGGCAACCCCGGCAGCCCGGCAGCCTTTTTCCACGGCAACGACAAAGAAGCCAAGAGCTCGGGGCAGGGTGGCCTGCAGTTACGCTACACCGCCGACACCGTTGAGTACGGCCTTTACGCCATCCAGTACCACGACAAATCCCCCAAGCTGTACTTGAAGCCAAGCGCTACCGGACCGAACTTCGCCACCGGCCAGATCGGCGAATACTACTGGGTCTATCCCGAAGAAATCCGTGCACTGGGCGCAAGCTTTGCCACCACGGTGGATGAGTACAGCTTCGCCGGTGAAGCCTCCATGCGCTGGAATATGCCGCTGGTTTCCAATGGCCAGACCGTTACACCGGGCATGGTTGCCGACAATGACGACCATCCGCTTTATGCCGTGGGGCGCACGGCGCACCTGAACCTCAACATGCTGGCTTCGCTGGGCCCCTCGTTCATCGCAAACGAGGCAAGCCTCGTCGGCGAAATCGCCTGGAACCGCTTGCTCAGCGTCACCAAGAACCGTGCTGCGCTGGACCCGAGCGCTACCGACGACGGCGTTGGCATCAAGTTGGTGTACAGCCCGACGTACCGGCAGGTTTTCCCTGGCATCGACCTCAGTGTGCCAGTGGGCGTCAGCTACTTCCCCATGGGCAAATCGGCGGTGATCAGCAGCTTCGGCCCAGACCGCGGTGGCGATTTCAACATCGGCCTGAGTGCCACCTACCTGGACCGAGTCACCTTCGGCCTGACCTACACCCACTACTACGGCCCAGAGGACACCAACCTCAACGCCGCCAGCCAGTTTACCTTCAAACAATCACTGAAAGACCGGGACTACCTGGCCTTCTCGGTCAAAACAACATTCTGAGGGGACGCGTGCATGAATATTCCTTTCTCACTCAAGCACTTTTGTGTGGCCCTGCTCGGCACCGCCGCGCTCACTTTGCAACCCGTGCAAGCCGCAGGCCCGGATGATCTGGGCAAGCAACTGACGCCCCTGGGTGCTGAGCGCGCCGGTAACGCTGACGGCAGCATTCCGGCCTGGGACGGCGGTTACACCAAGGTGGACCCCTCGTTCAAAGCGGGTGGCAAACGTGGCGATCCGTTTGCCGCTGACAAACCGCTGTACAGCATCACTAGCAAGAACATGGACCAGTACGCGGCCAAGCTCAGCGATGGCACCAAAGCCATGTTCAAGCGTTACCCGGAAACCTATCGCATCGACGTTTATCCAACCCGGCGCAGCGCTGCAGCTCCGCAATGGGTGTACGACAACACCCTGAACAACGCCAAGCACGCCAAGCTTGTGCAAAGCAGTGCAGGCCTTGTGCCCGAAGGTGCCTACGGCGGTATTCCGTTCCCGATCCCGAAAGACGGCACAGAGGCGATGTGGAACCACATTCTCAACTGGCGGGGCACGTCACTGGCGATGGATTTCCGGCATTACCTGATCACCGCCGATGGCGCCCAAGTGCTCACCACTGACGGCAAAGCGGTGCAGGAGATGCCCTATTACTACAAGGATGGTAATGCCGCCAGCTTCGATGGTGACTATTGGCTGTTCCGCCTGCTCAACGTTGGCCCGCCATTGCGGGCAGGCGAACAAATCATGGGACGGACCAACCTCAATGGCGACAAGTCTGAGGCCCACGTCTATCTGACCGGCCAAAGACGAGTACGCAAGCTGCCCAACGCCTGCTGCGACACCCCTACGCCGGCGACCGCAGGCGTGATGTCGTTCGATGAGCTGAGTGTATTTCAGGGGCGCCTGGACCGCTTCAACTGGAAGTTGATGGGCAAGCAAGAGATGTACATCCCCTACAACACCAACAAGGTCCAGGCTGCCGGTAAGCCTGAAGACCTGTTCGACAAACATCACCTGAACCCTGACCAAGTGCGCTGGGAGCTCCATCGCGTATGGGTGGTAGACGCAGAACTTGCACCCGGCAAGCGTCACCAGTTGCCCAAAGGGCGGTACTACCTCGACGAGGACACCTGGCAAGCCATGCTCGGTGACCGCTGGGACGCCAATGGCCAGTTGGCCAAGACCCTGTGGTCGCTGCCTGCGGTGATGCCAGACCTGCCGGCGGTGGCCCAGTTGTCTTCGGGCTTCTACGACCTGGTGTCCGGTGCTTGGTTCATCCAGAACGTTTACACCGGCAAAACCCAGCAGTACGCCTCGGTCGAACGTTACAAACCTGCTGAATTCTCACCTGCCGCAATGGCCGGGCGGGGCGTGCGCTGACGATGTACAGGGGAGGGTGCACAGCGCCTTCCCCTCCTGCGACAGAATCGAGGTAGATATGAACACACTGCGTCAGTTGAGTGGCCTGTTGTTGGCCCTCCTTGTGCCTTTTGCGCCATATTGCCTGGCTCAAGGGCTGGTGGTCGGCGACGTATTACAGAGCCCGGCGGCCAAGGTTGCCAACCCTCAGCGCGGGGTTTTCACTGCCCTGGCCTTGGCGGGCAAGCGCCTGGTGGCGGTAGGTGAACGCGGACTGATCCTGCTATCCGATGATAACGGCGAGCATTGGCGTCAAGCCAGCGTGCCGGTGTCGGTGGGGCTCACCGCAGTGCAGTTTGTCGATGCCAATGTCGGCTGGGCCGTGGGCCATGGCGGTGTGGTACTGGGGACTGGCGACGGTGGCGAAAGCTGGCGACTTCAGCTCGATGGCCTGCGTGCAGCGCAGCTGGAATTGCAGGCAGCGCAAAGCGCCCTGTCGACTCAGGCACATGATGAAGCGGCGCAAGTACGCATACAAACCGCCGAACGCCTGCTCGCTGAAGGGCCCGACAAACCGCTCCTGGCGCTGGCAGCCAGTGACACTAAGCATGTACTGGTGGTCGGTGCCTACGGCCTGGCCATGCGCAGCGACGACGGCGGCGCGAGCTGGTACTCAGCGATGGGCCAGATCGACAACCCGATGGGCTTGCACCTGTATGCCGTGGCGCACCATGGTAATCAAGGTAATGCCTTGGTTCTGGCCGGCGAGCAGGGCTACTTAGCGCGGGCGCTGGACGGTGAACACTTCGAACAGATGAGCAGCCCCTACGCCGGCACG
Source organism: Pseudomonas sp. BT-42-2 (assembly GCF_025847435.2). Classification (NCBI taxonomy): domain Bacteria; kingdom Pseudomonadati; phylum Pseudomonadota; class Gammaproteobacteria; order Pseudomonadales; family Pseudomonadaceae; genus Pseudomonas; species Pseudomonas sp. BT-42-2. Next base: position 89,079 of record NZ_JAOYTM010000002.1, on the reverse strand, counting down.
CTTTTCACCCTGGCCAGTCGCGGCGACGGTGCGCTGCTCATTGGCGGGCTAAAAGGCCACGCGTTTGTCCTGCCGCCCGGTGCCGAGCGCGCCGAAGTGTTGCCGACACTGACACCGGTGTCCTTCAGTGATGCCAGTGTTCTGAACGATGGTCGCGTGCTGCTGGCCAATCAAGCGGGCGGATTGTTTGCAAGCGCTCCCTCGGGCTTCACCCCGGTCTCCGAATCATTGCGCAAACCGGTCTCAGGCATCGTCCAGGCCGCCGATGGCAGCCTCGTTGCCGCGGGGTTCTCCGGGCTCTCGCGCCTGCCACAGCCTATCGTTTCCGCTTCGGAGTGAGTCAATGAATTCCGCTCGCCACACCCTGTCATCCGCGCCCGGTACCTTCGATCCTCGTTCTGGATCGCTAATCGAACGCGCACTGTTCAATCACCGCCATTGGGTGCTGTTGCTGTGCCTGCTGGCCACCGTGCTGCTCGGCTGGCAGTCGGGCCGCCTGGAGCTCAATGCCAGCTTCGAGAAGATGATCCCCACCGGGCACCCCTACATCGCCAACTACCTGGACAACCAGACGCAGTTGTCCGGCATCGGCAATGCTGTGCGTATCGCCGTCGCCAAACGCCACGGTGATATCTACGACGCCGATTACCTGCGTACCCTGCAGGCGCTGAGCGACCAGATCTACCTGTTGCCGGGTGTTGACCGTGCCTACATGAAATCGCTGTGGACGCCTGCCACCCGTTGGGTTTCGGTGACCGAAGAGGGCCTGGACGGCGGCCCGGTAATTCCCGATGAGTACGATGGCAGCCCATCATCGCTGGGCGAGCTGCGGCGCAACGTGCAATTGTCCAACGAGATCGGTCAATTGGTAGCCTTCGACCAGCGCTCCAGCATCATCTACGTGCCGCTGATGGCGCGCACGTCCGATGGCAAGCCGCTGGACTACCGGGTGTTGTCCGATCAGTTGGAGACGCTGCGGGCGAAGTACCAGAGCGACAGCGTGGATATCCACATCACCGGTTTCGCCAAGAAAGTGGGTGACCTGATCGAAGGCCTCGAGCAGATCCTGCTGTTCTTCGCTGTTGCCATCCTGATCACCACGGTGGTGCTCTACGGCTACACGCGTTGTGTGCGCAGCACCTTGCTGGTGGTGTTCTGCTCGCTGGTGGCGGTGGTCTGGCAGCTTGGCCTGTTGCCCCTACTGGGCTACGAACTGGACCCCTATTCGGTGCTGGTGCCGTTCCTGGTGTTTGCCATCGGCATGAGCCACGGCGCGCAGAAAATGAACGGCATCATGCAGGACATCGGTCGCGGCATGCACCGCGTGGTGGCTGCGCGTTTCACCTTCCGCCGACTGTTCCTCGCAGGCCTCACCGCACTGCTGTGCGACGCCGTGGGCTTTGCCGTGTTGATGCTTATCCAGATCCAGGTGATCCAGGACCTGGCGATCATCGCCAGCATCGGTGTGGCCGTGCTGATCTTCACCAACCTGATCCTGCTACCGGTGCTGCTCTCCTATGTTGGCGTCAGCCCCCGCGCCGCTGCGTTGAGCCTCAGAAGCGAGCGGGCCGAGGAGGGTGGTCAGGTGCGTCATGCATTCTGGCGCTTCCTTGACCTGTTCACCCGCAAGCCCTGGGCAGCCGTCTGCGTGGCAGTCAGCCTGGTGATGGCGGTGCTCGGCTTCATGGTCAGCCTGAACCTGGCCATCGGCGATCTTGACGCCGGGGCTCCGGAGTTACGCGCCGACTCGCGATATAACCTGGACGATGCCTTCATGACCCGCAGTTACGGGGCCAGCAGCGATCTTTTCGCGATCATGGTGCGTACACCAAACAGCGCCTGCGCACGCTACGACATCCTGCGCAAGGTCGATGAGCTGGACTGGCAACTGCGCAGCCTGCCGGGGGTGGACTCGACCAACTCGTTGGCGCTGCTCAATCGTCGGATGCTGGTAGGTCTCTCCGAAGGCAGCCCGAAGTGGTACGAACTGCAGAACAACCAGGCGATGCTCAACATGATCACCGCCAGCGCGCCGCGCGGCCTGTACAACGAGTCGTGCAACTTGCTCACGCTCTATGTCTACCTCTCCGACCACAAGGCGCAAACGCTGACCCGGCTGGTGGAGCACGTTGAAGCCTTCGCCGCTGCCAACAACACCGACGAAGTCAAATTCCAGTTGGCTGCCGGTAACGCCGGGATCGAGGCCGCTACCAACATCGTGGTCAAGGAAGCCAATCGCGAGATGCTGTTGTGGGTATACGGCGCGGTGATCTTGCTGTGTCTGATTACCTTCCGCTCCTGGCGCGCCACCCTCTGTGCCGTGATTCCGCTGATGCTTACGTCCATTCTCTGCGAGGCGTTGATGGTCTGGCTGGGCATCGGCGTCAAGGTCGCCACCTTGCCGGTGATTGCCTTGGGCGTGGGCATTGGCGTCGACTACGCGCTGTATGTGATGAGCATCATGCTCGGCCACCTGCGCCAGGGCGCCAGCCTTTCCGAAGCCTATTATCGCGCGCTGGTCTCCACCGGCAAGGTGGTGATGCTCACCGGCGTGACCCTGGCCATCGGCGTCGGCACCTGGATTTTCTCGCCCATCAAGTTCCAGGCCGACATGGGTGTGCTGCTGGCCTTTATGTTCGTCTGGAACATGGTCGGTGCATTGCTGCTGTTGCCAGCGCTCGCCTATTTCCTGCTACCAGCGCCCCGCCGCAGCGATGCAGTTGTCGCCGCCGAGCCAGTCGCCGATATGCAGCCCGCCAAGGCCGTCGCCACTGGCCGCCCACTGTTGCTGGATACCGCCACCCGCTGACCTTCGCCCCAACAACAAGAGCACATGGGTATGACGCCACTGATCGAGACTTTGCAAACATTCGGGCTCGCACTGCCACGCGACCTACGCACGGCCAAGGAGGCGCACGGCAATGAGTACTGAGCGCCAGGCGGGTTTGCCGCAATCGTTATTGCTGCTGTTTGGCAGCTGTTTGCCGGTGCTGGGCGCGGTGTTGCTGGCACCGGTACTGCCGCGCATGCAGGCGCATTTTGCCGATACACCCGGCGCCGAAGTGCTGGTGCCCATCAGCCTGACTATTCCGGCGTTGGTGATCGCGCTGCTGGCGCCGTTTGCCGGTGTCATCGCCGACCGCCTGGGGCGCAAGCCGCTGTTGCTGGCCTCGATGGTGCTTTACAGCCTCTGCGGGCTACTGCCGCTGTGGCTTGAGTCGCTGCTGGGAATTGTCATCAGTCGCGCCGGCCTGGGCCTGGCGGAGGCCGGCATCATGACCTGCTGCACGACGCTGATGGGTGACTACTACCAGGGCGGGCGCCGCGAGCGCCTGTTCGCCCTGCAGATGGTCGCCACTTCGGTTTCGGCAGCAGTGTTCATCGCCTTGGGCGGCGCACTTGGGCAAAACGACTGGCGTCTGCCTTTCGTGCTCTACGGCGCAGGCCTGCTGCTCGTGCCGGTGATGGCAATGCTGCTCTGGGAGCCGAAGGTCGCTAACGCCGCGGCATCGTCTGGCAAGGCTGAATACTTCCCGTGGCGCAGGCTCGTACCGTTGTACCTGCTCACCGTATTGGCGGGCATCAGCCTGTTCATCGTGCCGGTGCAAGCTGGCTTCCTGCTCACCTTGCTGCACGTCGATTCGCCCCAGCAGATCGGCATGACCATGGGTGCCAACCAGCTCGGCGTGCTGACCGGTGCACTGAGCTTCCGCCTACTCAACGGCCAGCGCCGGCAACACCTGCTGTTGCTGGCTTTCGCCACAGCCGGGGGTGGTGGGTTGCTAATGGCCACCACCGACAACCCAGCGCTGGTGGTGGTGGCGGTGCTGATCAATGGCCTGGGCATCGGATTGATGCTGCCGACCCTGATCACCTGGGTGATGAGACAGGTCGATTTCACCCAGCGCGGCCGCGCCACCGGAGGCTTCACCGCAGCCCTATTCGCCGGTGAGTTCATCAGCCCCCTGGTGGTGCTGGGCCTCAATGGCGGCGTGGTCGCCCAATTGCCTGGCGCCCTGACCGTGGTTGCTGTCGCCCAGTTGCTGCTGGCGCTCGCTTGCGTGGTGCTGGCGAAGTGTTTCCGTTCGCGCGGCGCTGGTGCTACCAGCACGCCTGATCACATCTAGAGGTAGCCATGCCCCAATCCCTGGAAAACGCCGCTCTCGACCAAAACGCCGAGGTAGATGCCGCCTTCTTCTGCAGTCTGGGATACGGCGACGATTCGGGTCTGCGCCCGTCCGGGCCGCGCCTGTCTCTCGAGCAAGGCTGCCGCATTCTCTAAGCAGCCGGTTTATCACCGCACAGAACACGATCGTCGACGATGGCCCCTCGTGATGGCAATTGATTGAAAGGAGTTTTCATGCAAGCACTTCCCCCATTCCAGCGCGTGGTCACCGGCCACGACAACGAGGGCCGCGCCGTGGTCACCCTGGCCGGCCCTACGCCTAACAACTTCCCGCTCAAGGCGGTGCCTGGCACCTTGTTCTATGAGGTCTGGAACACCAGCATCAGCCCGGCGCTGCTGGACAATGGCGCCGACCCAACTGACAAGCCCCTGCAACTGTCCCCCGGCGCCCTGGGCAGCGTTATCCGTGTTGTGGATATCCCGCCGGACAGCGTGCAGAACCAGGTCAGTGCCGAGGAGGCCGCTGCCGCCTTCGCCGAGATCGGCCAAGCCCATGCAGGCACTGGCAAGGCGGACTCCAGGCACAAGCTGATGCACCGCACCGAAACCCTCGACTACGGCCTCGTCACCGAGGGTGAAGTGTGGCTGGTGCTCGACGGCGAGGAAGTCCACCTCAAGCGCGGCGACATCGTGATCCAGCGCGGCACCAACCATGCCTGGAGCAACCGCACCGAGGACATGGCGCGGATGGTCTTCATCCTGCTTGACGGCCGCTACGCCCCCGAACTCAAGGAGATGCTGCAATGAAGCTTGCCACACTCGACGACGGCAGCCGCGACGGCCGCCTGCTTCTGGTTTCCAGGGACTTGAGCCGTGCGGTGGACGCCGCCGATATTGCCCCCACGTTGCAAGCGGCCGTGGATGACTGGCCGAACGTGGAGGCCGACTTGCGCGGCCGCTACGTTGCCCTTAACAAAGGTGAACTCGCTGGCGCCTTCGACTTCGATCCCAACCGCGTGATGGCACCGCTGCCGCGTGCCTGGCAATGGCTGGACGGCTCGTGCTTCCTCAGCCACGGCGAGCTGATGCAGCGCGCGTTCAACCTTGCGCCCATCGAAGGCGTAGAGTCCACCCCGCTGATGTACCAGGGCGCTGGCGACGACTTCCTTGGCCCGCAACAGGACATTGCACTGCCCAGCGAGGCCCATGGCATCGACTTCGAAGGCGAGTTCGCTGTGCTGGTGGACGAGGTGCCCATGGGCTGCACGGCCGAACAGGCACTGAAGCATATTCGCCTGGTACTGCAGGTCAACGACGTCAGCCTGCGGGCGTTGGCACCACGGGAGATGAAGACCGGCTTCGGCTTCGTCCAGGCCAAATCCTCCTCCAGCTTCGCCCCAGTCGCAGTTACCCCAGACGAGCTGGGAGATGCCTGGCACGACGGTCGCGTGCACCTGCCGCTGAAAGTGGAGTGGAACGGCCAGTGGTTTGGCCACCCGCATGGCGGCGCCATGCACTTCGGTTTCCACCAGTTGATCGCCCATGCCGCGCTGACCCGTCGCCTTGGCGCCGGTAGCGTGATTGGCTCGGGCACCGTTTCCAATGCCGACCGCAGCGTAGGGTCGGCGTGTATTTCCGAGCGCCGCGCCATTGAAATGATCGAACATGGCGCGCCACGCACCGGCTTTCTGCAATTCGGTCACCGCATTCACATGGAGGCTCGCAACACGGATGGTTCGCCGCTGTTCGGTGCGATCGATCAGCAGGTAGTCCAGGCAGCCCCGCCATGCGCGTGATGATTACCGGAGCTGCCGGTTTCCTTGGACGCTTGCTGGTACAACGACTGTTGGACAAGGGCCAACTGCGCGGCCAGCCGTTGGAAGCGCTGGTGTTACTGGATCATCGACTGGAGGGTTTACCTTCCGATCCGCGCCTGCGCTTGCTCGCTGGCAGCATCACACAGCCGACCCTGTTACGCCGCTCCCTGGCCGATGGCGTGGATGTCGTGTTCCACCTGGTGAGCATCCCCGGCGGGGCAGCCGAGGAGCATTACGCCTTGGGCCAGCAGGTGAACCTACTGGCGACCCTGGAACTGCTCGAGCAATTGCGCAACGCTGCGCGGCCACCGGTGCTGATCTACGCCAGCAGCGTGGCCGTGTACGGCGCGCAACTACCGGCACGCATGGACGAGCAGTGGATGCCGCGTCCGGCGCTGTCTTACGGCGCGCACAAGGTCATGGTGGAAACCCAGCTCAATGACCTCGCCCGCCGAGGCGAGGTAGACGGCCGCGCATTGCGGCTCCCGGGCATCGTTGCCAGGCCCCGCGAGCCCAATGGCTTGCGTTCGGCCTTCATGAGCGACCTGATGCACGCCCTTGCCGCCGGAGAAAACTATTGTTGCCCGGTGTCGCCGCAGGCCACCGCCTGGTGGATGTCGGCGCGTTGCTGCGTCGACAACCTGCTGCATGCTGCCGAACTGCAAGACCCCGGCCCTCAGCGGGTGTGGCAGTTGCCAGTGCTGCACCTGGCCATGGACCAAGTGGTCGAAGCCCTGGCCGAGGCGTTCGGCGACGACCGTCGAGCCTTGGTGAGCTACCAGCCGCACGCGGACCTGGAAGCGTTGTTCGGCCGCTATCCGCCCATGCGTACCCCGCAATCGCGAGCCCTGGGATTTCATCACGATGGCTCTGCCCAAACCCTGGTGCGTAACGCCCTTAGCCTGAGCCAACGCCCGCGCCATGCGCGCGCGTCATTACAAGCCCTTTGAGACCTGCTGCCATGACCCTTGCACGTAAACGCCGCCTCGTCGACCTCTCGGTAACACTGGACAACAACCCCTACACCGACCCGCCGCCGCTGTTGCCCAAGATCGACTACATGGACCACCAGCAGGGTTGGCCAGAAATGGCCGCGATGTTCCCAGGCCTGTCCCTGGACCAGATGCCGGGGCACGAGTCGTGGGCAGCAGAGCGCCTGTCGATCACCACCCACAGCGGCACCCACATGGATGCGCCTTGGCACTACGCATCTACCACCGACGGCGGCAAGCCGGCGTTCGGTATTGATGAACTGCCGCTGGAGTGGTGCCTGCAAGCGGGAGTGAAGCTGGACTTTCGCCACCTGCCCGATGGCCATGTGGTGACTGGCGCCGAGGTGCACGCTGAGCTTTCGCGTATCGGCCATGAGTTGCAGCCGCTGGACATCGTGTTGGTGAATACTCGTGCCGGCAGCCTGTTCGGCGAGCCGGGGTATCTGGAAGCAGGCGTCGGCATGGGCCGTGAAGCCAGTCTCTACCTGCTGGAGCGCGGCGTGCGAGTCGTCGGTACCGACGCCTGGAGCTGGGACGCGCCATTCAAGTACACCCGCGAACGTTTCGCCGAAAGTGGCGATGCGTCAATCATCTGGGAAGGCCACAAGGCCGGGCGCGATATCGGCTACGGCCAGATGGAGAAACTGGCCAACCTTGACAGCCTGCCGGCCAGCGGCTTTTTGGTGTCTTGCTTCCCTTACAAGATCAAGCATGCCTCGGCCGGCTTCGTCCGCGCCGTGGCCATCTTCGAAGAATAAGAACAGGAGCAACTCCCCATGCGATTGCGCATACTGTTGGCGGTCTTGGCGTGCTTTGCGCCAGTGATCGCCGGCGCGGCCGAGCGCCCCAATATATTGCTGATCGTGGCCGATGACCTGGGCTACTCCGACCTCGGCGCCTTCGGTGGTGAAATCGCCACACCGAGTCTCGATCACCTGGCGGCCAGTGGTCTGCAACTGACCAACATGTACGCTGCGCCGACCTGTTCGCCGACCCGATCCATGCTGATGTCCGGCACCGACAACCACCTGGCCGGGCTGGGTACCATGGCCGAAGGGCTGCAGCCATTCCAGCGAGGCAAGCCAGGCTATGAGGGATACCTCAACCAACAGGCGCACTCCATCGCCGGTCTGTTGCGCGATGGTGGTTACCGTACCGCCATGGTCGGCAAGTGGCACTTGGGGCTGGCCCCGGAACAGGGCCCGGACCGTCGTGGCTTCGAGCAGTCTTTCACCCTGCTCGAAGGGGGTGGGGTGCACTTCAAGCCTGCCCCTGGCTCAACCGCAAAGATCGAACAACTCTCTTACCGTGAGAATGGCAAGCCAGTGGAGCTGCCGGACGACTTCTATTCCACGGACTTCTATACCGACAAGTTGCTGGCGTACCTTAAGGCAGGGCAGGGCAGTGGCAAACCCTTCTTCGCGTATGCGGCTTACACCTCGCCACACTGGCCGTTGCAGGCACCGCAGGATTACCTGGATAAATACCGCGGTCGCTACGACGGCGGCTACGACGCGGTTCGCCAGGCGCGAATCGAGCGCATGAAAGAAAAAGGCCTGCTGCCTACCGACTTCCAGAGCGCCGCGCCGCTCCCGGTCACCCCGCAGTTGCCTGGCTGGGACCAACTGGACCCCCAGCGCAAGCGTATCGAGGCGCGCAAGATGGAGATCTACGCCGCGATGGTGGACAACCTCGACCATAACGTTGGTCGCCTGCTGGATTACCTGCAGACCAGTGGCCAGATGGACAACACCTTGATCGTTTTCATGTCCGACAACGGCCCCGCTGGCGAACGCCACGAGCAGTACTACCCCGCCGGGCCGAATACCGACAATCGCCTGGAGAATCTCGGCCGACGCGGGTCGCAGGTTGACTACGGGCTGCGCTGGGCGGAGGTGAGCGCGGCGCCACTGCGGCTGTTCAAGGGCAGCACCGCCGAAGGCGGTATCAGCGTGCCGGCCATCGTACAATTGCCGGCCAGCTTGCGTCGCCAAGGGTTGGAGCGTGGCGTGGCACGGGTGGATGACCTAGCGCCGACCTTCCTCGCCCTGGCGGGGCTGCCGGACCCGGGTGACCAGTACCAGGGCCAGCCCAAGCATCCCATCACCGGCCGTTCCATGCTGCCGATGCTCGAAGGCAAAGGCCGGGCTCAGCCGGTAATGGCCGGTGAGCTGTTTGGCAGTCGCTACTACCGCGAAGGTAACCTGAAACTCCTTGGCCTGGTGCCCTGGAGCATGCCGGGCCAGCCCCAGCCACCGTTGCGTTGGCAGTTGTTCGACCTGTCACACGATCGCGGCGAGCAGCACGACCTCTCCGCCAGCCAGCCGGAAACCACGCAACGCTTGCAGCAGGCTTGGCAGGACTACGCCCGCCGGGTAGGTGTGGTCGCACCGCCTCTGGCCAAGGCTCCATGAGGCGCCAGCTCTTCGTCGTGGGTGGATTGAGTGTGCTGGCCCTGGCGGCGGTCGCTGCGCGGCCGCCCGCCAGCCTGCCCTTGGGCAATGTCGCCGGCTGCGAGGCCTACGGTGGCTTGCCGGCGGGTTGGGGCAACGACCCGCTGGCCGGGATGGTCCGCGTCAGCGGCGGGCGCTTCACCCCCGGCACTGATGGGGGTTATCCGGATGAACGACCGTTCGCCGCAGTGCAGGTCGGCGACTTTTGGATCGATCGCACTGAAGTTACCCGCGCGCAGTTCGGCGCGTTTGTCGAGGCTACCCATTACATCACCGAGGCTGAGCGCTCCGGTGGCGCCGCGTTGTTCCACGTACCACTGGACACGGCCAGTGACGGGTCGGCGTTGCCTTGGTGGCGTTACGTAAGGGGTGCTGACTGGCGCCATCCATTGGGTCCGGACGGGCCGTTGGCCAACCTGGACCAGTACCCAGTGACCTTGGTCACCCTGGCCGACGCCCAGGCCTACGCACAGTGGCGCGGCAACGACCTTCCCAGCGAGGCCGAGTGGGAATATGCAGCGCGGGGTGTTGACCCCTCGCAACGTCTCGGCGAGGAACCACGCGACAGCAACGGCCAGCCCGCCGCAAATTACTGGCAGGGTGTGTTCCCCGTGCATGACGCAGCCGAGGACGGTTTCGCAGGCGTTGCTCCGGTGGGTTGCTTTGCCGCCAACGCCTCTGGGCTGTTCGACATGATCGGCAACGTCTGGGAATGGACGGCAGATGCCCAGTGGAGGCCGCTGATCAGCCACGCCAATGGCGATCCGAGCCAATTGCGTAGCGCGCTTGGACCGTCGCGTCCCCACGTCATCAAGGGTGGCTCCTATCTTTGCGCCGCGTCCTATTGCGCCCGCTATCGCACGGCGGCACGTGAGCGCCAGGATGCGGACCTGGCGACCTCTCATGTGGGCTTTCGCACCATTCGACGCATCCCGGCAACAACCTTGATCCACTCGGAGTGAATCCATGCGCTTGCTTCCCATGCTCTGAGGCGCGTGCGCGCACCCGATCGTTTCCAATACTGCAAAGGCTGATCAAGAGCACAATGCCCGGCGCCTGCTGCAGCAGGCCGTCTTTGTCATTAACCTCGATATCCAGCGCTATGTCGCTCACGGCTACAACTTGCGTCTACTGGACGTGGAATTCACCCAGGTGCGAGCCCCGGACGGCAAGCCGGTGGGTGAGCCAATCCTGGCGCTTATGAAAAATCGTAAGGAGGGCGGATACGCTTACCGGTGGAAAACCCTGTCACCGGCAAGGTAGAGGACAAATATGCGCTACTGCGCAAGACTGGCAATCGGCTGGTGGCGGTAGGGTGTTACAAGCAGTCTGAATGACGCCTCGCCAACCGCTTGCCGGAAAACGAAGAGCGGGTCGCCCCAGGGGATCGGGGCGACCCGCTCACGGCGTGTTAGCGTCCGTGGAGCCGGCGAACCTCAATGTTTGGGTGGCGGGCCGCCAGGGGCCCATTTTTCCTGGTAGTGGAAGAGGAAGTACTGCGAGTTATCGGCACCGGGCGCTGCAACCCGCGCGGTCCAGCGCTCGTCATGCAGGTCCATGTCGGCGTCGTATTCCACGTGGCAGCCCATGGGGCTGTTGAAGTACCAGAACCAGTTGGACCCCAGCTGGTGACGCCCTGGACCCCAGAACGACTCATAGCCTTTCTTGACGAAGCGGGTGCCGGCAATCATCACCTCGGTTGGGCCGCCCATGTGGAAGGTAAAGTGTTCGATACCCTTCATGAACGGCGGCGTCTGGATCAAGAACAGGGTGTGGTGGTCCTGGGTGCCAGCCGGGCGCAGGAAGGGCCCGGTGTCGACGAAGCGATCGGTGCAGACAAAACCCAGGCGGGTGTAGAACGCTTCTGCCTTGGCGTGGTCAGGCACGAAATAGACAACATGCGACAGGCTGCGAGGCAAAGCCGGCATGTCGCCGCTGGCACCCAGCGAGTTGATCGCGCGGCCCAGCTCTGCGCCGGGGGCGTTGCTTATTTCGCCGGGCATTGCCAACGGGCGGCGCAGGGTGATGCGAAAACCCAGGGCGAAGCCCATGTCGTCTACCACGCGCAAAACGCCGTCTTCCCCACGCACTACGGTGCGGTCCTTGGAGAGTTCCGCCTCGATGGCCTGCAGGGTGGCTTCGTCGGCGACGCCGTAAACGGTTTCGCGCAGTGTGTTCGCGGTCTCCATGGCTTTGGGCAGGCGTGGATCGTCGCGGTGGCGAATTTCAATGCCGGTGCCGTCCAGGGCCTCGAGGTAGCCGCCGGCGTCGTCCAGCTTGGCCGGCTTCAAACCGTAGTCGGTGAGGTACTGCACGCAGGCGTCGACGTTGTCGACGCCGAACACAAGGTAATCAGGTCCGATGATCTTCATGGTCGGTTTCTCTTCTTGTCTATCAGGCGGTACGACCACCGAGGTTTTCGGCGACCCAGTCGGCGATGTACTGGCCGGCGTTAATGGAGTTATCGAAGCTGGAGTGCTGCACACCGCCTTCGCGCGGGGTGAAAATCTTCAGTTCGCGCTTGGGGCTATTGACCAGTTGTTCGTAGGTGCGGTGGGCCCATTTGAGCGGGATCTGTGAATCCTGTTCGCCATGGGTGACCAGGAACGGCACCTTGATCCGCTCCACCACGCCGTCCAGGTGGACGTTTTCGGCGATGGTCATGAATTCGTCGATGTTCTTGCCGCCCCAGACCCAGCGCACGTGCTCCCAGTAGTGCGGCACCGGGAAGCTACCTTCGCGTTCCAGGCGGCGCTTTTGCACGTCGCGCCAATCGTGGTTAGCGCCCCACACCACGCCACAGGCAAACCGCGGCTCGAAAGCCACTACGCGTGGGCAGTAGTAGCCGCCCAGCGACACGCCTTCGCAGCCGATGCGCTTGGGGTCCACATCCTCACGGGTTTCCAGCCAGTCGAACACGCGGCTGCCCCAATGCTCGGCGTCATAACGGGCTTTCAGGTCGTGCAGGCGCAGTGCTTCGCCGGTGCCCGGTTGGTCGATCACCAGCGATGACACGCCCCGCTTGGCGAGCCAGGCCGGCAGGCCAACCCGGTATTTCATTTCTTTCGTGGAATCCAAGCCGTTGAGTTGCAGCAGTAGAGGCGCCGGGCCCTGCACGCCTTCGGCACGGATGAATAGCCCGGAAATGACTTTGCCCTCGTAGGGGATCTCGACCCGCTCGCAGTTCTCGCCAGAGAGCGCGATGCCGCGGGCGAAGGTGTCGAGGAAGCGTTGGTAAAGCTCCATGCGACCTGGGGCGCCGTGAGCTTGCAGGCGTTCACCTGTGAGGTAGTACGTTGCGGCACGGTTGTACTTTTCGCCGGCCGAAAGCAGGTGGCCTTTCTCTTCGTCCTCGCGGGCCAGGTCACAGAGTTTGTCGGCCGTCTTCGACCAGGCTTCTCGAAAGGCGCGGGTTCCGGCGGCATCAGGTTGCTTGGCGGCTTCCTGAAGCGGTTCGCACATTTCGACGATTTCACCGATGCGCGCGCCCATCTCGATAGCGAGGTTTACCGAGAGGTTCCAAACGTAGTTGGTGGGAAAATAGCGGAACATATTGTTGTTTTTCCTTCTGCTGGTCCTGGCCGCCATCGACCCTGCATAGCCAGGGCTATCGCCCGAGGCGCTGTTCGCAGATCGGCACGGCTCAAGTCGGGCAACCCGGTGTGAACGCTCCCGCATCAGCCAGTGGCGCGGGCGTCGGCCGCCCCTTGGGGCAGCTTGCGCAACCTCGCATGGGCCAAAGGATTGGACAAATCGCTTGTTCGGATGCCAGCTATCGGATTGCGAGATACCTGGCGTGCCGCCGTGACGGCAGGCATGGCGAACGCTTAAGGCACGCATCGCCAGTATCGATTGGTTGGCGCATCCGGGATGGTTCCGCAGCGGGATCCCGGATGCCGAGGGGCTCAAGCGGTAACGCCAGACTCTGGGCGGTTGACCATCTCTGTCAGCTTTTCGCGCAGCCAGCGCAGCATGGGGTCACGATCCAGGCTGCGGTGCCAACTCATGTATTCCTGCATGGCCGGCAGCTCCACCGGCGGCGGCAGGATGCGCAGCGGCAGGTTGCGTGCATAGAGCCGCGCCAGGCGGCTGTGCATGGTGGCGATGCGTTGGGTGCCGATGACCAGTTGCGCCAAGGTGTTGAAGTCGTGGGTGATGACTTCCACGCGGCGTTTGCAGCCGTACTGGCTCATGAACCACTCCTCAATACCGGGCGTGCGGCTGCGCCCGAAGGCGACGCCGACATGCCCCAGCTCAAGGTAGCGTTCCAGTGTCAGGCGCTCGCCGATGCTGTGGTTCTCGGCGCACACTACGCAGACGTGCTGTTCGTCGAACAAGAGCTGTGAGGGGTGCTCCTTAACGATGAAGTGCTCTGGCGCGATCATCAGGTCCACTTCGCCACGCATGAGCATTTCCTTGGCGGTCTGGCCGGGGCTGATGAGTTCGAAGGTGATGTTCGGGGCTTCGTGGTTGATCTCGCGTATCGCCTCGGCGAAAAGCACGCTGATCAGGTAGTCCGAGGCCATGATGCGGAAGTGACGTTTACTCCCGGAGATATCGTGCACCGGTTTGGCGGTGATGGAGGTCTGGATTTTCAGCAGCACGTCGCGAACCGGCAATTCCAATTCCTTTGCCAGCGGGGTGGGCATCATCTTGCGACCCACCTGTACCAGCAGGTCATCTTCGAAGTAGGTCCGCAGGCGTCCGAGCACACCGCTGGTGGCCGATTGGGTCATGTGCAGGCGGGTGGCGGCACGGGTGATGTTCTGCTCTTCGAGCAGTACATCCAGCGCCACCAGGAGGTTCAAATCCAGGTGTTTAAAACGCATCTCGGGCATCTCTTTTTGTATTTATTTTCGCGATACCCTGCATCCCGACTAACGATTAGTCAAATTGTTCCTGCCTTCCTAGCCTGTGCTCCTAAGGGCCTCTCTGTTGTTGTGCTACCCAGCCACGCTGGCGTGGTCCCGGTCAAAACACTGTTAATGCTCGGGTTGTCACGCTCGCGATCGACCCTGCGCTACCACAACAAAAACAAGGATTAATCCATGAGCAGCGATATCAGCAAGGTACTCGTAGTCGGCGGCGGGATTGGTGGCCTCTGCGCGGCCATCGCATTGCGCCGTCAGGGCGTCGCGGTGGACCTGGTGGAAATCAAGTCCGAGTGGACCGTCTATGGCGTCGGCATCATTCAGCAGAGCAACGTTGTGCGAGAGATGGCCCGCCTCGGGGTGCTCGAAGGCTACCTCGAAGCGGCCTACGCCTTCGAGGACGTTGGCATCTACGATCTGCAGGGCAATGCCCTGGTACGCATCCCAGGCCAGCGCCTGGCCGGCCCGGAGTATCCCGCCAACGTTGGTATTTCGCGCCTGTCTCTGCACCAGGTGCTGAGCACCACTGCGATCGAGCTTGGCACGCAGGTACGCCTTGGCTTGTCGGTAGAATCCTTCCAACAAGACGCGGCCGGCGTGGATGTGAGCTTCACCGATGGCAGCGCTGCTCGCTACGACTTGGTTGTGGGGGCCGACGGCGTCTACTCGAAGGTTCGCGGCATGCTCTTTGGCGACACCTACAAGCCGCGTTTCACTGGGCAGGCCGTGTGGCGCTACAACTTTCCTCGACATCCTTCCATTGATCATCTGGCGAGCTATGTCGGCGCTGAGGGCAACGCCGGCCTGGTACCGCTGTCCCACGACCTGATGTACATGTTCTCCACCTCCCACGAGCCGGGTAACCCCCGCTATGAACCGGCACAATTGGCCGAACTGATGCGTGACCGCATCAGTAAGATCGAGGGCTTGGTGGGCGAACTGCGCGAGCAGATTACCGACAGCAGCCAGGTAGTCTACAAACCCATGGAAGTGGTGTTCGTCAACGGACCTTGGTTCAAAGGTCGTGTTCTGCTGATTGGCGACGCGGCTCATGCAACCACGCCGCATCTGGGGCAGGGCGCCGGGATGGCAATCGAAGACGCACTGGTTCTTAGCCTGGAGCTGTGCGCCAATGGTTCGGTACAAGAGCGCCTTCAACGTTTCATGACGCGCCGCTTCGAGCGCTGCAAGTACATCAGCGAGAACTCGATCATGGCCGGGGAGAGAGAAATGGCTCGCGACGCGACGTTCGATCGCATCGGACTGACCAAGGCAATGCTCAAGCTGACCGCCGAACCGATCTGAAACGGCTGGCCGTGGCGACTGTTCCGCTGTTTACGCGCTCCCCCATGAGTTATCGAGGTCTCTGTGCCCCAGCATCTGACATTGCTTTGCCACAACGACCAATTGGAGGAAGGCCTTGCCCGTGGATTCGACCCCTGGGACCAGGGGCGGGACACTGTGCTTGCGTTGCGCTGGCGTGGCCAGGTGCGTGTCTATCGAAACCTGTGTCCGCACCTGGACGTGGCCATGCAGTATCGCAAGGATCGCTTTATGTCTGGCGATGGCAGGCACATTGTATGCTTTGCTCATGGCGCGCTGTTTCAGCCCGACAACGGCTTCTGCGTGCTCGGCCCCTGCCAGGGCCAGTCACTGCAAGCACTCACAGTAATGGTCGACGTTTCGGGAAACGTATGGCTGGAGGAGGGTGGCTCTCGGGCAAACGATGAGGCTACTGCGAGCGCCTCCATGGACTAGACCTGAACCTGCTGGTGGTGCTGGACGCTGTGTTTGTCGAGCAGCACGTCACGCGCGCCGCGGTGCGCCTGCACCTGGCCCAGTCAGCGGTCAGCGCGTGTTTGTCCTCGTGGGCGGCGCCATGCTGCCCACGGCGCTGATGCAGTCTATGCACGATGGGCATCCGTTGCCATGGACAGGGTGAAGGTCTCTATTGATTTGAAGCTCTGAGCCGCATCGTTAACGGCAGCAGCACTTAAAAGTCCCCACGACAAATGCCTACGTCCCGTACACGAAGCTTGGTTAGCCGCCCTCCAGGAAAGCAGGAATCAAACGGGCCAAATCTCGGACAGCAGAACCTTCTAAGTAAAGGGCGTACATCGTCCCGCCCCCGAGTTTTCTCCTCCAATCTAACCCGCGCGTTCGAGCCATATCGGTTCATCTCAAGCTCTATAAGGATTTCTTATGCTGCATGATGGCAAATCATTAGATCTAATGACGCGAGCTGGTTAAAACTAACTGTATCTATCCACTCGCTGCAGAGAAAGTAACCTTGAAATACAAGCTGAAATCGCTCGCCCACACTCTCACTATCTTTGGCACGGCATGGGGTAGCTACACCATGAGAAACATTCAGCGTTAGTCGCCGTGGAGGCCAGCATGTCGTTTGTCACCCCAATCCTTGACCCTCAAATAGCTGACATTGCTCCAGGTTTTCGAGCGCTGAGCATATGTGTGGAGGCCTCGGTGATTGAGCACCCTCAGGTTTCTGCCGAGTCCCTTGAAAAGGCGTGCAAGTCGCTAATCGCTGACTCCCCGGTTTGGGCCGAGCGTCATATGGCTGCGTGGGCCAATACGTTCAGGCTTTTCGGCGCGAAACCACAGCGCACCCCGTGTTCAGCCGAAGCTTTACGAAAACGTGTCCTGCGAGATGGGAGCCTTCCCAGCATCGACCCCATTGTTGATCTGTACAACGCAATCAGCATCAAGTACGCCATCCCCGTTGGCGGAGAAAATTATGATGCTTACTTCGGTGTTCCACGGTTGACCATCGCCGATGGCACGGAGCTGTTTGAGACAACCAAAGATGGCAATGCAGCAAACGAGTCTCCCGAAAAAGGCGAGGTCATATGGCGAGATGATCACGGCGTGACCTGCCGCCGGTGGAACTGGCGCCAGGGTACCCGAACCCGACTGGATTCAAACACAAAGCGGATGTGGTTCATTCTCGAAAGTCTTCCTGATATGCCGATGGAGGCCCTGATCGCTGCCGGTGCCGAGCTGAGCAGCGGACTCCGGCAGGTGATGCCTGACGCAAAAATTGAATCTCAAGTGATTGAATTTTACTGACCGGAATAACTCATGTTCACAGGTTGGCTGTGCATCGGCTACGTCAGCGACGCCATCCATACTGGGGTGTTGCCCAAGGCATTCCATAGCGCCTGGGCCATTTGCGCGATGAGGTGTTGGGGATCGTGCTCAGAGGCTGTCAGGATCGCTGAAGAACATTTGGACAGGGTTCTAGGGCGGCATTTCAAGTTCGAAAGATCATAAATGTACCCCCACAAGTACCCTCGGTACCCCAGCAGGATGCGCGATCGGGAATGGCGATTTCTGACAGCTGTCGAGGTGGTGCATATTGGGCCTCAGTGTATCGCCATGGTATCGAGTCTGTGTTTGGTCGACACGTGCGGTCGTTGAAGCTCAAGTCTGCATTTGCATAAGGCATCCTGAATTCGGCGCGCTGGCCAAGGTTTCCAGTTGCAATGCATGGCGAGCACTGGTGATGAACAGGAGGGTGCCATCTTCCCCACCAAAGCACAGATCGGTCGGGCTCGGCACCGGCAGTCCGATCATCTGGTCCAGATTGCCCTCGGCATCGAAGCGCGCCAGGCTCCAGCCGTCCAGCTGCGTGGTCCAGACACCTCCTTCACCATCCAGCGCCAACCCGCCCAAGCTGCCACCGCCACGCGGCAGCGAGGCCAGCCGGCGCACGCTGCTGCTGCCCGGCTGCATCAGCAGGATATCTCCCGCTTCCGGCGCCAGGGCATAGACTGCTTTGCCCTTGGCATCCCAGCGAAACGCACTGACCGGCTCCGGCAACGACCAGCCATGACGCAGTTCGCCCTCGGCGCTGAGTTCGCCGATCAAACAGCCATTGCCACTTTTGGCACACGCCCACAAGGTGCCGGATGGATGCATGGCCAAGGCCAGCAGGCGGCTGCCGAGCAGATCCTGGCGCGGGTGTTCTTTGCCATCCCAGTCGATCAGTGACCAGCCGCCGGCCTGGGCCACCAGCAGGCCGTCTGGGTGAAGCTCCATGCCGCGTACCGGGAAGTCGAGGCGGGTCAGCAGGCGGCTGCTGCGGCCGTCCCAGCAATGGATGGCCGGCGCCAGGGTGTCGGCCCAGTACAGCATGCGCTGGCCGGCGTGCCAGCGCGGGAACGCGCCGTGAAACGCCCAGGGGCCAGGCAGCACGCTGAGCTCGCTGGTGGCACGCGGGGTGGTGTCCGGGCGCAGTTGCTCACCGACCCGGCGCGCCGCGTCAGCCAGTTCCGGGCCGAGCAGGGTCAGGCGCTCCAGTGTCAAACGGTAGGCCGGCCCGGCCACGCTCAGGGCGCCGCGAACCAAGCCCTGCTTGTCGACGATCGGCGCGGCGACGCAGCGGATGCCCAGGCGAATTTCCTCGTCATCAAGGGCGTAGCCGCGCACTTGGGTAATCTGCAATTCGGCCAGCAGCCGGCGGCGGTCGGTGATGGTCAGCGGCGTCAGCGGTGCCAGCACCAGGCCCTTGAGGATCTCGTCACGGGCCGAAGGGGAGAGCGCGGAGAGGATCGCCTTGCCCTGGCCGGTGCAGTACACCGGCTTGCCCTGGCCGAGGCTTGCGGCCGAGCGCTGGGTGTGGGCGCCGTCGCAACGTTCCAGCGAGAGCACCTGATTGCCGTCGAGCACCGCCAGGTAGGAGGTTTCGCCGGTGAGGTCGCGCAGGGCACGCAGCTCGGCGCTGGCGGCGGCCACCAGGTCTGGTTCCAGGTAGGCATTGCGGACCATCTCCAGGTAGTTGAAGCCCAGACGGTAGACCTTGCGTGTCGGGTCGCGGCGAATCATGCCGCGCTCCACCAGGGTGGCAATGATGCGGTACAGCGTGGTGCGCGGCAGCGGCACCTGCTCGGCCAGCTCGGCCTGGCTGATGCCGGTGGCGGTTGCGCCAATGGCCTGGAGCACGTCCAGGGCCTTTTCGAGCGCGGCGGTGCCTTCACCTACTTTCATTGTTTGATTCCCATCTGTTGGAACTCGACTGTCTGAGCACCCATTCTGCCCCTTTTTATTCCGGCTTTGCGCCATAGAATCGGCCTCAGCAGGGCATTCAGTGAACGCATGTTCCATATGTTGGGAATTTGCCCTGGCCGCCCATCGGATGAACCCGCGAGGAGAACCTACAACAATGTCCGTCATCCACAACTACGCCGATGCCCATGAGAGCGTCTCTGGCAAACAGGTCGTCGTCAGCGACGAAGTACTGGCCAAGCTCGCCACCTGCAGCAGCGGTTCGCTGACCACCCAGCTGTTCAAGCGCGGCTTCCGTCAGCCTGCGCTGGTCGGCCTGCGCGCCATGTGCCGTGATGCCAAGCCGTTCGCCGGGCGAGCCTTCACCATGCGCTTCATCCCCGCCCGTGAAGACATCGACACCTACTCGACCATGACCACCAAACCCAACGACGACAACCTGCAATGGGTGGGTGTGGAGCAGATCCAGCCGGGCGACGTTCTGGTGATCGACAGCCGCAACGACCCGGCCGCCGCGTCGGCCGGCAACATCCTGGTGACCCGCCTGCTGGCCCGTGGCGCTAAAGCCATCGTCACCGATGGCGCGCTGCGCGATGGCAGCGAGATCGCCGCCATGCGCCTGCCGGCCTATGCCCGCGAGATTACCGCGACCACGCGTATTTCCTATCACCACGTGGCTGACCTGCAGGTGCCGATCGGTTGCGCCGGCGTGGCCGTGTACCCGGGCGACATCATTGTCGGTGACGCCGACGGCCTGACCGTGGTTCCTGCGCACCTGGCTGAAGAGTTGGCCGAGGTGTGCAGTGTGCAGGATGACATCGAAAGCTACCTGGCCATGCGCATTGCCGCAGGCGAGCCGCTGTGGGGCGTGTACCCGCCGAGCCCGGCGTCGGTGTCCGACTACCACGCCTGGGTCGCCGCCGGCCGCCCGGCCATCGCGTCGATCATCGATCGCGAGGAGGGCTGAGCCATGGCCGAGCACAAGCATGCACAACTGATCCGCCGCTACTTCGACGCCTGCAATGAAGGCGACTACGACAAGCTGGTGTCCTGCTTCACCCCGGACGCGGTGCATTACTTCCCCTCGGGGTTGCCTGAAATTCCGTGGCGCACCGCCGACACCATCGCCCGTAAGTGGGTGTGGTGTGTGGAAAACCTGGGCTCGCAGTGGACCATCGAGAAGATCCTGGTCAGCCACGACAGCAACGAAGCGGTGATCGAGTGGACGCACTGGAAGAGCAAACTCGGCACGGCCCTGCGTGGTGACGAGTGGTACGTGTTCGACGAGCAGAGCGGCTTGATCAAGGAGATTCGCGCCTATTACGCCTCGCCGGCCGACAAGGACGTGGTGATCAACGAGCTGGTCGATTTCGACTATGTCGGCCGTGGGTATCACCTGGAGCCGAAGGCGCGTTAAGGCCACTGGCCTCTTCGCGGGCAATCCCGCTCCTACAAGTACTGCACCGCTGCTGAGCCCTGTGCTGTTCCTGTGGGAGCGGGCTTGTCCCGCGAATGGCCACACCGCAATTGTTGAAGGAGCTCCCCATGACCACCCCGCAAAACCCGAATTTCGCCGCCATCGACGCAGTCGTCGCCCAAGCGGCCACCGCCGCCGACTTCTGGGCCGATTCCACCGCCACCCAGCGCGCCACCCTGCTGCGCGGCCTGGCCGATGCCCTGGAACAGCAGCAGGCTGAGCTGGTCGCCATCGCCGACCGCGAAAGCGGCCTCGGTGAAGCCCGCCTGAACGGTGAAGTGGCCCGCACTGCCTTCCAACTGCGAGGTTTCGCCAACGAAGTGGAAGCCGGTGTGCCATACCGTCAGGTCGATGATGAAGCCATTGCCGGTGCGCCACCTGCCGGCCGTCCGCGCCTGACCCGCGTGCAGCGCCCGCTGGGCCCGGTGGCGATGTTCTCGGCCAGCAACTTCCCGTTCGCCTTCTCGGTACTGGGCGGTGATACTGCGTCGGCCTTGGCGGCCGGTTGCCCAGTGGTGATCAAGCCGCACTCCGGCCACCCGGAACTGTCGCGCGCTGTTTTTGCCTTGGCCGCTGGCGTGGTCCACGCCCAGGGCCTGCCGGCAGGCCTGCTGACCCTGGCCGAAGCGCCCAATCGTGCCGCGGGTACCTACCTGGTCCAGCACCCATCAATCGCTGCCGTGGCCTTCACCGGCTCCTACCAGGGCGGCAAAGCCCTATGGCTGGCCGCCAATGACCGTGAGCGCCCGGTGCCGTTCTTCGGCGAGCTGGGTTCGATCAACCCGCTGGTGGCCTTGCCAGCCGTGCTGGAAAAAGACAGCGAAGCCTTGGCCAGGACCCTGGCGGGCTCGATCACCCTGGGTTGCGGCCAGTTCTGTACCAGTCCCGGCGTGATCGTGCTGCTCGACTCACCCCACAGTCAGCGTTTCGTCGCCCAGTTGGCCGAGGCCATTGCGCCGATTGCCACGCACCGTATGCTCACCCCGGGCATGCAGCAAGGCTTCGAGGCGGCAGCTGCCACGGTAGCTGCCAATGCCACAGCGGTGTTCGCCCCGCAGGCCGATGGGGCTGGCCCGGCGCCACGGCTGTTCGCCAGCGATGCGGCATCGTTCATTGCCAACGCTCACCTGCGTGAAGAAATGTTCGGCCCGGCGGCGCTGATCGTCACCGCGCGTTCCGTGGCCCAGGCGGCCGAAGTGCTCGAAGCCATCGGCGGTACCCTGACCACTACTTTGTGGGGCCTGGACGCCGACAACGCCGATAACCGCCAGTTGCTGCGCGCGGCCCAGCGAGTGTCCGGGCGCGTACTGTTCAGCGGCGTGCCGACCGGCGTTGCCGTGTGCCACGCCCAGCAGCACGGCGGGCCATGGCCGTCGTCCACCGCGCCACAATCCACCTCGGTCGGCTTTGCCGCCATCGAGCGCTTCCTGCGCCCGGTTGCGCTGCAGGATGCACCGGCCTGGGCACTGGGCTGAGGAGGGCAGGGCGATGATGCGACATATCGTGCTGTTCCGCCGCCTGCCGGGCGTCGAGGCGCAGCCTGAACTGGAATCGGTGCTGGTGGCGCAGATGCGCAACCTCACCGAAGAAATCGACTTCATCCGCGACTGGCGTGTCGCGGCCAACGAACTGGATCGGCCGATCTGCTGGGACTACATCCTCGAGTCCAGCTTCGACGACGCCGACGCGGTACAGCGTTACCTGCCACATCCGGCGCACCAGGCCCTGGTCGCCGACCTCAAGCAGTACTTCGAGTGGGTGGCGGTGGATTACAGCGTCTGATTGACCCCAGAGGCACCTGGCCCTCTGCGGGGGCCAGGCGTTATAACAAAAAAGATCCGGCATCACAGGTGCCGGGCGGAGTCGTACATGAACAAGAAAAAGAATTATCGCTGGACGATCCTGACCATGTTGTTCCTGGCCATGATCATCAACTATGTGGATCGGGCTGCCCTGTCGATCGCCATGCCGTTCATTACTCAGGAGTATCACCTCACGCCCGCCGAGAAGGGCATGATCTTCAGCAGCTTCTTCTTTGGCTATGCGCTGTTTTGCTTCGTCGGTGGCTACCTGGCTGACCGTTTCGGTCCAAAGCGTGTACTGACCTGGTCGATGAGCTTCTGGTCGGTGCTATGCGGCTCCACCGCACTGGCTTTCAACTTCTGGTCACTGCTGATTGTGCGCGCTCTGTTCGGTGTCGGCGAAGGCCCGGTGTCGACCACCGCCAACAAGACCGTCAACAGCTGGTTCCCGATCAAGGAGCGCGCCCGCGCCATCGGCATCAACCAGGCTGGCGGCCCGCTGGGCG
Organism: Pseudomonas sp. BT-42-2; assembly: GCF_025847435.2. NCBI lineage: Bacteria > Pseudomonadati > Pseudomonadota > Gammaproteobacteria > Pseudomonadales > Pseudomonadaceae > Pseudomonas > Pseudomonas sp. BT-42-2. The sequence continues at coordinate 66,010 of NZ_JAOYTM010000002.1, read as the reverse complement.
GCGCCTTGGCGGGCCCGATCGTGGGCTTTCTCGCCCTGTGGCTGGGCTGGCGCGTGGCTTTCGTAGTGATCGCGGTGATCGGCGTGCTGTGGGCCATCGCCTGGTATCGCCTGGCGGCCTCTACTCCCAAAGAGCACCCGCAGGTGTCGGCCGAAGAGCTGGCGCTGATCAACGAAGGTCGTGAGGCCCCGGTCACTGCCGTCGCAGACGCGCCGCGTACTCCGGTGCTGCAGATTATCCTGCAGCGTTCGGTGCTGGTCACTGGCGTTTCGCTGTTCTGTTACAACTATATCCTGTACTTCTTCATGACGTGGTTCCCCAGCTACCTGATCGAGGCCAAGGGCATCGACCTTAAGGCCATGAGCATCGTCACCGCACTGCCGTGGCTGGTGGGTACCGTCGGCTTCATCTGTGGCGGGCTGCTGATCGACTGGGTGTACAAGCGCACCGGCAAGCAAATGTTCTCGCGCAAAGTGGTGCTAGTCAGCTGCCTGCTGGTGGCTGCGGTGTGCATCGGCCTGACCGGCCAGGTAGAAAGCGTGACCAGCACCGTGGTGGTGATGACCGTGGCCATTGGCTTCCTGATGCTTACCGCGCCAGCCTACTGGTCGCTGATCCAAGATGCCGTGCCGGACCATCAGGTAGGTACTGCCGGCGGCTTCATGCATGGCCTGGCCAACCTGTCCGGTATCGTTGCGCCGACCGTGACCGGCTTCATCATCCAGTCCACCGGCACCTACAGCAGCGGCTTTGGTCTGGCTGCCCTGCTTGGCATCGTTGGTGCGCTGATCGTGGCCTTGTTCGTCGGCCAGAAGCCGGCTCGGCAAGCCAACGTCATCGCTGCCGCTTGAAATGACTGCTACCCACGTTTTACGGGAATACACCATGCCTACGCTTCTAGTCACCGGCGCCGCCGGAATCGTCGGAACCGCCCTGCGCCCCTACTTGCGCGAGCGCTTCAACCTGCGCCTGCTGGATCGCCGACCGGTCAGCGAGCTGGCGGCCAATGAAACCGCCCTGGTCGGCGACCTGACCGACCCGGCTTTCGTCCGCCAGGCCTGCGAGGGTGTCGACGCGGTGCTGCACCTGGCCTGTGCCCACGGTACCGATATCCAGTTCCAGGCCACGGTAGAGCCCAACTACCATGCCACCTTGTACCTGCTCGAAGCGGCCCAGCGCGCCGGGGCGCGGCGTTTCGTGTTCGCCAGCAGCCACCATGTGCTAGGGCAGTACCACACACAGGCTGCCGAACAGTTCGATGACCACCCGGTGGCACCGGACAGCTATTACGCGTTGAGCAAGGTGTTCGGCGAAGCGGCCTGCGCCACCTTCTCCCAGCGCAGCGAGCTGGCCACGTTCATCGTGCGCATCGGCAACGCCGACGCCAAGGTCGCCGATGCCCGTCGCCTGCGCCTGTGGACCAGCGCCCGCGACCTGGCTCAGCTGGTGCTGATCGGCCTGGAGCACCCCGAGGTGCGCCATGAGATCGTCTACGGCGTGTCAGAATGTCCCCAGGCGCTCTTCCACAACAGCCGCGCCCGCGCCCTGGGCTACCGGCCGCAGGACAATGCGGCCGAGCACCTGGCCGACAACTTCCTCACCTATGACGCTATGGCCCCGGTCGGCTCCGGCCGTGACCATGTCGGCGGCGCCTATGCCGGTGTGGCCCTGGCCAGCGTTCTGGAGCAAGCATGAAGATCGTCCGTATCGATACCCAGATCGTCGAAATCCCCTTCCACGACGGCGGTCGCGGGTTGGGCGGCACGCCTTCGGTCTGGCGCACACTGGAGAACGTGCTGGTGCGCGTCGAAGACGAGCTGGGTAACGTTGGCTGGGGCGAGGCGTTCGGCTACTTCGTCGCCGACGCGACCAAGGCCCTGATCGACCGGCTGGTGGCGCCCCAAGTGGTGGGCCGCGAGGTCACGGATATTCCGGCGTTGAACCTGGAGCTGCAGCAACGCCTGCACCTGTTCGGCCGCTACGGCGTGACGATGTTCGCCGTTTCCGGCCTCGACATCGCCCTGTGGGACCTGGCCGCCCGCCGGCAACGCCTGCCGTTGCACCGCCTGCTCGGCCAGGCCTATCGCGAACAGGTACCGGCCTACGCCAGCCTGGTGCGTTACGGCGATGACCAGGTGGCCCCGGCCACCTGCGAAAAAGCGCTGGAACAGGGGTTCAGCGACATCAAGCTGCATGAGGCCACCCTGCATGACATCGGCGCTTGCCGACGTGCCATTGGCGATGACGTGCCGCTGTCCACTGACGTCAACTGTTCCTGGACCGTGCAGGGTACCCGCGACTGGCTGCCGGCGCTGGCAGAGCTGAAGCTGGCCTGGCTGGAAGAGCCGATCTTTCCGCCCGAGGACTTCACTGCCCTGGGCAGCCTGCGCGGGCAGGGCGTGGATATTTCTGCCGGGGAAAACTGGTGCACCGCCGTGCAGTTCGAGCAGGCCCTGGTGACTGCTGCAGTGGACTCTATCCAACCGAGCGTGACCAAAGTCGGCGGTATTTCCGAATGCCTGCGCATCGACCGCCTGGCCGAGCAGCATGAGGCGGTGATTCTGCCGCACTGCCCATACTTCGGCCCGGGCCTGGTCGCCACCCTGCACCTGGCCGCGGTACAGCGGCGGGTGCCGCAGGTGGAATACCTGTTCGTCGAGCCGGCTGGCTGGTTGTACCCGGTGGAGCAACTGCGCCAGGGCAACCAGTTGCAGATCCCTCAGGGCCCAGGTTTAGGCTTGGACATCGACCTGCAAGTGGCCGAGCGCTTCCGCCGCTAGCCGACCCTTTACCGCTTCACCGCCGTGCCTCGGCACGGCGGCAGGGGCCGTGCATGCCTGAAAAATGGCATTGGAGGTTCTATGCACACCGTGGTTCTGAGCAATGCCACCTGGTCGCTGGGCGTGCTGCCGGCCTGGGGCGGGCGTATCGCCCATCTAAATGCCGAGGGACTGGACATCCTGCTGCCGATCAACGCCAGCCAGTTCGACCCACTGGACTGGCCACGGGCCGGCGCCTATCCGCTGATGCCGTACTCCAACCGCATCCGCAATGCGCGGTTGCAGTTCGCCGGCACCGAACACGCGCTTCCTGCGCATCCGGCTGCTTGGCCCCATACCTTGCATGGGGTGACCCACACCCAGCCTTGGCAAGTGGTGACCTCAGGCAGCGATCACTTGAGCATCGCTTGCGACTATCAAGGCGAGCACTGGCCCTGGGCGTTTCGCGCCGAACAGCACTTCGCATTCGACGGCGCACGCCTGCGCATCACCCTGGTACTGATAAACCTGGGGCAGACGCCCATGCCTGGCGGCCTCGGGCTGCACCCGTATTTCCAGCGCCACCCTGGCATGCGCGTGCATTACCGCACCGGGCGCGAATGGCAGATCGACGGGGAGTACATGGCTACTGGCGCGTACCAGGAGGGTGCCAGGGACTGGTCGATCAACGCGGATGCCGGCGAGCCTCTCGCGCAGTATCAGTCGCGCTGGGATGGCCAGCTGCAAATCGATTACCCCAATGGCCATGTGCACCTTCAAGCCTCGCAGGTGCTGAATCACTTCGTTGCCTTCGCCCCGGTCGGCAGCCCTTACCTGTGCCTGGAGCCGGTGTCGCATCTGGCTGACGCGTTCAACCAGCCCCGCGACAGCTGGGCCCAAACCGGCACCCATGAACTCGCCTCGGGCCAGCGCTTGGAGGCCACCCTCGAATTCACCTGGCAACACCGCTGACGCAGCACCCCACATACCTATAAGAAGAGCACAACAACAATGAAACACTCCTCGACTGGAGCGGGCTTCGCTCGCGCTGCAAAACCCTTGTGCCTGCTGCTCGGGCTCGGCCCGCTGTATGCCCAGGGCGCGTTCCTCGACGACAGCAAGGCCAACCTGACCTTTCGCAACTTCTACTACAACCACGACCTGCGCGACTCGACCAAGCCTGCCCAGTCGAAGCTGGAGGAGTGGGCCCAGGGTTTCATTCTCAAGGGCGAGTCGGGTTATACCGACACGACTGTCGGGGTGGGCGTGGATGTGTACGCAGGCCTCGGCCTGAAGCTCGACTCGTCACCCTCGCGCAGCGGCACCGGACTGTTGCCGGGGGCCTATGACCGTGCCGGCGGGCCGCGCAATGCCGACCCGCGCTCGGTGGACGATTTCTCCGAGGCCACGGCGGCGGTCAAGTTCAAGTACTCGAAGAGCGAACTCAAGGTGGGCGGGCTGTTCCCGAAGATCCCGCTGGTCAGCTCTGGTGACGCTCGTCTGCTGCCGCAGTTCTTCGAAGGGGCGATGCTGGATATTCGCGAACTGAACGACCTCGACATCGGCCTGGGCCAGATGCGCAAGGTCAACCAGCGCGAGTTCGCCGGTGCCCGGGACATTCAGGTCGGCAATTATTACAGCGTGTTCAGCGACCGTTTCGATTACCTCGGTGGCACCTGGCGCGCCACGCCACAGACCTCGCTGGGGGTGTGGACCGGCCGCCTGGCGGATGTCTACCAGCAAACCCTGTACACCGGTGCCCACACCCTCAAGGCCGGCGACTGGAACCTCTCCGGCACGCTCAACTACCTCGACACTGGCGAGTCTGGCAGCGAAAAGGCCGGCCAGCTCGACAGCCGCATGACCTCGGCAATGCTCAGCGCCAACCTGCGCGCGCAGACGTTCCGCCTCGGCTACCAGTACAACGCTGGTGACAGCGCCTTGCCGTTCATCCACGACACCGACCTGCCCGGGGTGGCCAACGCCGTGCAGGTGCTGCGCTTCGACCGGGCCCAGGAGCGCTCCTGGCAGGCCCGCTACGACCTTGACTTCGCTGCTCTTGGCGTGCCGGGGTTGACCGCGTTCGCTCGCTACGTGAAGGGTGACAATTTCAAGGTGGCCGGTGAAGACGGCAGTGAATGGGAGCGCAACCTGGACATCACCTACGTGATCCAGAGCGGGCCACTGAAAAACCTGGCGCTGCGCTGGCGCAACGTCGAACTGCAGGGCGATGCCACCGGCCGGCGTGATGAAAACCGGGTGATCATCGCCTATACCTTGCCCTTGCTCTGACCTGGAGGATTGCCCGTGGTATCCCGTCCGCTCGACCCTGCCATGCAGGCCTACATCGAGAACAGCAAGCGCTTCGCTCCGCGTGACGACAGCCTGTCAACCCGGCGCGAAACCTTTCTTGCCGCCTGCCGAGCCTGCACGCCACCCCGGCCGCTGGGCTGGCAAGTGGCCGATATCGACCTGAAGGGCTTACGCCTGCGCTGTTACACACCTCCGGGCGAAGTGCCGCCTGGGGGGTGGCCGACTGTTTTGTACCTGCACGGCGGCGGCTGGGACTTGGGCAACCTCGACACCCATGACTGGTTTGCCCATGCCCTGGCGCAGCGGGTGCCGCTGGCGATCGTTGCTGTGGAGTACCGGCTGGCGCCAGAGCATGCCTATCCGGCGCCACTGGAGGACTGCCTGAAAGCTTGGCGCGGTTTGCGCGCTGGGCTTGTCGACCCTCGCCTCAGCACGACGTGCCTGATGGCGGCGGGGGATAGCGCAGGGGGCACGCTGGCTGCGGGCTTGTGCATGGCGTTGCGCCGTGACGGGTTGGAGCAGCCACTGGGCCAGATGCTGGTGTATCCGGTGCTGACGGCTCGGCAGCACTTGCCATCTATGCGCGAACAGGCCGAGGCGCCGATGATGACGGCGGCGGGGTTGATGAAGTCATTGGCGGGTTTCGTGCCTGAAGCGCGGCAGCGTGATGACCCCTGCGCGATGCCGTTGGAGGCAGAAGACTTTGCCGGGCTGGCTCCGGCATTGGTGCTGGTGGCACGGGTCGACCCGCTGTGCGATCACGGGCTGGCCTATGTCGATGCGCTAGCGGCTGCGGGTGTGGCGGCCCAAGCCTGGGTGGGCGAGGGTATGGTGCATTCAAGCCTGCGGGCGTTCGGGGTGGCCGAAGTGGAGCAGGCTTGGGACCATATGGCTGCGCAGTTGCAGCGCTGGGCTGGCGAATGACGAGCGCAGCCCTCAGGTGCTTTCGCGAACCACCAGGCTGAAGCCCACATCCTCCACCTGCTCCCCGCGCCCAAGGCCACCGTCGATCCGCTGCAGCAGCAACTCTGCCGTACGCAGGCCAATGCGCCCGCCGTCAACATTCACCGTGCTCAAGCGCGGGTGGGTATGCGCAGCGAATTCCAGGTTGCCGAAGCCCATCACCGCCAGGTCCTGAGGCACCCGCAGGCCGTTGGCCTGAGCCTCGGCCATGACGCCCTGGGCGAGCAGGTCGATGCTGCAGATCACCGCATCCATCGGCACCTTGGCTGCCAGCAGTCGGGCCATGGCCTCACGGCCGTGGCCCATGTTCACCGGCACGGCTTCGAGCTCGCAGGCAACTACCTCAACACCGGCCTTGCGCAGGGTATCGGCACACGCCTGGCGCCGCCGAGTGGCGCGGGCGTCGTCGCTCCAGACCAGGCCCACGCGGCGGTGGCCGCGTTCGATAATGTGCTCGGCCATGGCCTGGCCGACGGCCTCGTGGGAAAAGCCGACCACAGTATCGATCGGGTCCTGCGCCAGCTCCCAGGTCTCTACCACCGGAATGCCACGGGCGATCAGCTTTTCCCGCGCTTCTGGGCTTTGCAACTGGCGGGTCAGCACGATGCCGTCAGGGCGACGGGCGAGGATCGCGTCGATCAGTTCCGGTTCACTGCTGTGTGCCAGGTCCGACTGGCTCAGCAGCAACTGGTAACGCGCTTTGGCCAGGCGCTGGCCGAGCTGGGTAATGGTGTCGACGAAAGCGCGGTTGGCGACATTCGGCACCACCACGATTATCAGCCGACTGCGCTGCGAAACCAGTGCGCCCGCGAGCATGTTGGGCACATATCCGGTCTTGCGGATGGCATTGCGTACCTTTTTCTGGGTTTTTTCCGATACCAGTTCCGGCCGGTTGATCACCCGGGAAACGGTTATGGGCGAGACCTTGGCCATCTTCGCCACGTCATCGAGGGTGGCAGGGGCAGCCAGCACTGGTTTCAGATCAGCGACGGTAGCGGGCGTTTCCAGCATGGGGGCCTCTGGACGGGAGCTTTGAGCATGTTGCCGATTCTACCGGAACGGCGCGCGTTTTTTTGCATTTCCTGCTCATTCCCAATGTATGGGAATTCACTGCGAACGGCGATTTGCAAAGCCCGTCGGCTCGGGCCTAGGATTAATGACAGCGCTGTCATTTGATAGCGCTGTCATTGGTCGGGAGCAGCTTTGCCAAGGGCTGCAAACTGCCAGAATTCGAAGCAGGTGCCGGTGCAAGGCCCTGCACGACGCCAATAAAAACAATGAGGCAACCGCGATGCACAATCACGACACCTACGCCGCCGGGCTTGCCCCTGGCGCCGTGGCCGCATCCACCACAGCTACCCGCTATCGCTATTTGATCCTGGCCCTGATCACCATGGTCCTGGCCTTGAGCAGTGGTGACCGCGCTGCCCTGTCGGTGGCGGGCTCCGACATGAGCAAGGAGCTCGGCATCAGCTCGGTGGAAATGGGCTACCTGTTCTCGATCTTCAGCTGGGCCTACGTGATCTTCCTGATCCCCTCCGGCTGGCTGGCCGACCGCTTCGGCTCGAAAAAGACCATGGCCCTGGCCATCTGCGTGTGGTCGGCGTTCACCGTGTGCATGGGCTTGGTGCACTTCGTCGGCATGATCGTACCGCTGCTGCTGGCTCTGCGCTTTCTGCTGGGCGTGGCCGAAGCGCCGGTGGGGCCGGCCTCGACACGGGTGATCGCGTCCTGGTTTCCGTCGGCGGAGCGGGGCATGGCTGGGGCCATCTTCAACAGTGCGCAGTACATCTCGCTGGCGTTCTTCACCCCGTTCATGGGCTGGTTGTGCTACGCGTTCGGCTGGGAATACGTGTTCATCGTCATGGGCATCGTCGGCTTCGGCATCGCCGCGATCTGGTGGAAAAACTACTACCTGCCGGTCAGCCACCCAAAGATGAATGGCGAGGAACTCGACTACCTGCGCAAGGGTGAAGCGCTGGTCGACCTCGAAGCCCAGGCTTCGCTGCCTAAGGAAAAGCGCCGCAGCTCGCTGACCGAAGTCGGCCTGCTGTTTAAAAGCCGCATGTTGATCGGCATGTTCATCAGTCAGTACTGCGTAAGTGCGGTCACTTGGTTCTACGTCACCTGGTTCCCGATCTACCTGGTCAAGGAGCGTGGCTTCGACATCCTCCAAGCCGGCCTTGTCGCGTCGATCCCGGCGCTGTGCGGGCTGATCGGTGCGGTTTCGTCGGGCTTCTTCTCCGATTACCTGCTGCGCCGCACCAAGTCCCTGAGCATTGCCCGCAAGACGCCAATCATCACCGGCGTACTGCTGAGCTCGACCATGATGCTGTGCAACTACGTCGATGCGCAGTGGTTGGTGATCGCGGTGATGAGCCTGGCGTTCTTCGGCAAGGGCTTCGGCAACCTCGGTTTCAGCGTGGTGGCCGACACCGCGCCGCGGGAAATGATCGGCATGACCGGTGGCGTGTTCAATGCCCTGGGCAACACCGCCGGCATCGTCACTCCGGTGGTGATCGGCTATCTGCTGCACTCCAGCGGTTCGTTCAACAGTGCACTCATCTATGTCGGCGCTCACGGCCTGCTAGCGGCGTTCTCCTACCTGGTGATCGTCGGCCGCATCCAGCGCCTGCAGCTCTGCGACCTGACTGGCAAATCTGCCAACGCTCAATGACTCCGAGGACGGCCCCATGATCGAAAGCAACGTCTACATCGACCCGAAAATCGCTGCCCTCCAATCTGGCGAAGCGACCACCGACAGCATCGTCTGGATCAAACTGTCGTACACCGTGCTGCCGCTGGGCGCGCCAATCAGCGACGCTAAGGTGCTGACCGGGCGGCAGAAGCCGCTGACCGAAATCGCCTTCATCTTTGCCGAGATCCGCACCCGGGAAGGCCATGAAGGCATCGGCTTCGGTTATTCCAAGCGCGCCGGTGGCCCAGGCATGTACGCCCACGCCCAGGAAATCGCCCCGACTCTGCTGGGCGGGGACCCCAACGACATCGCCAAGCTCTACAACAAGCTGCTCTGGGCCGGCGCATCGATGGGACGCAGCGGCCTGACCACCCAGGCCATCGCGCCGTTCGATATCGCCTTGTGGGACTTGAAAGCCAAGCGCGCCGGCCTGCCGCTGGCCAAGCTGCTCGGTGCTCACCGCGATTCGGTGCAGTGCTACAACACCTCCGGCGGCTACCTCTCGACGCCGCTGGAGAAGGTCCTGGAAAACGTACAGACCTCCCGTGGTAACGGCATTGGCGGGATCAAGATCAAGGTCGGCCAGCCGGACACCAGTATCGACTTCAAGCGTGTGCAGGCAGTGCGCGAGCAATTGGGCGAAGGCTTCCCGCTGATGGTCGACGCCAACCAGCAATGGGACCGGGTCACCGCCCAGCGCTTCTGCCGCAAGCTCGAACAGTTCGACCTGACCTGGATCGAGGAGCCGCTGGACAGCGCCGACATCGAGGGCCACGCCGCCCTGGCCGCGTCGCTGGACACCGCCATCGCCACCGGCGAAATGCTCACCAGCTTCAACGAGCACGCCCAGCTGATCACCGCCAACGCTTGTGACTTCGTCCAGCCTGATGCACCACGGGTCGGAGGTATCACGCCATTCCTGCAGATCATGAGCCTGGCCAGCTTCAAGGGCCTGAAGCTGGCGCCGCACTTCGCCATGGAGATCCACCTGCATCTGGCAGCAGCGTACCCCGAAGAGCCGTGGCTGGAGCATTTCGAATGGCTCGAGCCGATGTTCAACGAGCGCCTTGAGCTGCGCGAAGGCCGCATGTGGGTGCCTAACCGCCCAGGCCTCGGTTTCTCCCTCAGCGAACAGGCCCTGGCCTGGACCCAGCACAGCGTCGAGTTCGGCAAACGCCCTTGAGCAAGCCATGGCGGTGGCGCTTGTGTCGCCACCGCCATGGGTGACAGCACCTATAGGAAAACACCATGAGTCACCGTGAAGTCAGCCCCGTCATTCGCCTCGATGCCGCCGACAACGTCGTTGTCGCACGTCTTGAAATCTCTGCCGGCACCGTTATCCCCGGTGAAGGTGTCACCACCCAACAAGCCGTGCCGCTGGGGCACAAGGTCGCTGCCCGGCTGATCGCCAAGGGCGAGCCAGTGCTCAAGTACAACACCGTGATCGGCTACGCCGCCGAGGACCTACCGCCAGGCACGTGGATGCACAGCCACAACATCGCCTTCGGCGAGACCGACCGCGATTACCGCTACGGCCTGGACTACGTGCCCACCGACCTGCTGCCGGCCGATCAGCGCGCGACCTTCCAGGGCATCGTCCGCGAGGATGGCCGCGTGGCCACGCGCAATTATCTGGGCGTATTTGTGGTGGGCAACTGTGGTGCCACGGTGGCGCGCAAGATCGCCAACCACTTCGACGAGCGCCGCCTGGCCGGTTTCCCTCACATCGATGGCGTGGTGCCCTATGTGCATGAAATCGGCTGCGGCATGGAAATGACCGGCGAGCCGATGGACCTGCTGCGGCGCACCATCGCTGGCTACATCAAACACCCCAACACCGTGGGTGCGGTAGTCATCGCCCTGGGCTGTGAGCGCAACAACATCCACGGCTTCTTCGAGCAGGAAGGGCTGGTGGAAGGCGACATGCTGAAGAAGCTGGTGATCCAGGACGTCGGCGGGGTGAAAAGCGCCACCGACCAAGGCATCGCACTGATCGAAGGCATGTTACCCAAGGCCGACCAGGCGCGGCGCCAGCCGGTGTCTGCCGAGCACTTGATGATTGGCATGCAGTGCGGTGGCTCAGATGGTTTCTCCGGCCTTTCGGCCAACCCAGCGCTAGGCGCGGCGGTGGACATCCTGGTGCGCCATGGCGGCACCGCGATCCTTTCGGAAACCTCGGAAATCTTCGGCGTCGAACACACCCTGACCGCCCGCGCCGCCACCCCGGCGGTGGGCCGCAAGCTGATCGAGCGCATCGAATGGTGGCTGGAGTACAACCGCGGCCGCGATACCCAGATCAACGGCCGGGTCAGCCCCGGTAACAATGCCGGTGGCCTGGCCAACGTGCTGGAAAAATCCCTGGGCGGCGCGAAGAAGGGCGGTAATGCCCCGCTGATGGATGTATACGAGTATGCCCACCCGGTGAAGACCCACGGCCTGGTGTTCATGGACACCCCCGGTTACGACCCGGTCTCGGCAACCGGCCAGATCGCCGGCGGTGCCAACCTGATCGCCTTCACCACCGGCCGCGGCTCCTGCTTCGGCTCGGTGCCGGCGCCGACCTTCAAGCTGGCCAGCAACTCACCCATGTACCAGCGCATGAGCGACGATATGGACATCAACTGCGGGCAGATCATCGACGGCGACAAGACCATTGCCCAGATGGGCCAGGAAATCTTCGAGCGCCTACTTGCGCATGCCTCGGGGGAGGCGACCAAGAGCGAGCTCAACGGCCTGGGTGAGGATGAATTCTGCCCGTGGCAGATAGGCGTGCTCGCCTGACTTGGCCTCTTCGCGGCTAAAGCCGCTCTTACAGGTGTTGTGCGGTCCTTGTAGGCGCGGCTTCAGCCGCGAAGGGCCCTTCCAGACAATCACAACAATAACGGCCAGCGCTCCAGCCTGGCCGAACGGACCAGCCATGCACAAAAACAACAACATCCTGCCTGTCGCCTCACTGCTGTGCTTCACCCTTCCGGCCCACGCCGAAGGTTTCCTGGAAGACAGCCATGCCTCCCTGAAAGCCCAGAACTTCTACCTCAACCGCGACTTCCGCGAAGACGCCGGCATCGCCAAGCGCGAAGAATGGGCCCAGGGCTTCATCCTCGATTTCCGCTCCGGCTACACTCCCGGCACCCTCGGCTTTGGCGTCGACGCCATCGGCATGCTCGGCTTGAAGCTCGATTCAGGCCCTGGCCGCAGTGGCACCGGCCTGCTGCCGGTGGGCGAAGACGGTCGCGCCCCGGACCAGTACAGCAAGTTCGGCATCACCGCCAAGGCGCGCCTGTCGAAGACCGAACTGAAGATCGGCACCCAGCTGCTCAAGTACCCGACCATTGCCTCCAGCACCGGACGCATCCTGCCGCAGACCTTCCAGGGCGGTGTGCTGACCTCCAAAGAGCTGGATAGCCTGAGCTTCACCTACGCGCAGATCGACCGGACCACCAAGCGTGACTATTCCCATACAGAGGCCATGAGCCTGGTCAACAAGAACCGGCGTTTTAGCGGCACACCCAAGGCTGACGACTTTCGCATGGGCGGGGTGGACTACGTGGTCAACCCCAACCTGAGCCTCAGCTATCAATACGGCGAGCTCGACGAGATCTATGGCCAGCACTATTTCGGCCTGCTCGGCAGCACCGCGCTGGGCCCCGGCAAACTGGCGCTGGATGCGCGCTACTTCATCAGCGACGACAAGGGTGAGGCGCTTGCCGGTCCGGTCGACAACCGCACGCTCAACGTGTTGCTCAGTTACAGCCAGGCCGGGCATACCCTAGGCGTCGCCTATCAGGGGCTTTCCGGCTCCACGGCCATGCCTTACCTGATTGGCACTGATGCCTACCTGACCAACTACATGATGGCTGCCGACTTCATGGAAACCGGCGAGCGCACCTGGCAGTTGCGCTACGCCTACGACTTCGTCGCCCTGGGCATCCCGGGGCTGACGTTCTCGACCCGATACAACCATGCCGATCATGCAAACCCAGCCACTTTCGCCGGGGAAGGGCGCGAGTGGGAGCGCGATACTGACCTGGGTTACACCATCCAGTCCGGGCCACTGAAGAACGTCAACGTGCTGTGGCGCAACGCGGCGCTGCGCTCCAATTACCAGCGTGATATCGATGAGAACCGGCTGATCGTGAGCTACACATTGCCGCTGTTCTGATCGCTCAGGTCATGTACGAGGAGTGGCCGCTGGGTTTTGGCGGTGTGGCCGGTAAAGACTTTTACCGGCCTTTTTTTCAACAGTGGTCTCAGAAATGATTTTTCATTGGCGGCTGCAGGCCAAGGTGCTCCCGTGTGCGAGTTACCGCTTCAGCCTCAACCTCGGGCGCGGCGTTGCCCCAGCTATTGCGCACATAGGTCAGTACGGCAGCGATGTCGCTGTCAATGAAGGCATGCCGGCCCCGGTTACATTGCCTTCGGTGATCACCGCCTGGCCGCCCTTGAGCACCGTGCCCACCAGGTTCGCGCCACTGGGCGTGCGGATTCCGGGGTTGTCGGCAAAGCCGGTGACCATGCCGGGCAGGCCTTCGCCCTTGACGTTGTGACAGGCCATGCAGTTGAGCTCATACACCTGCGCACCGCGCTGCATGATCGGTTCGCTGGCGGCAATGCCGGGCGGCGGGATGGTCTTCGATCCGTCCACTGATTTGAGGTATTCGGCGATCGCGGCCAAATCCTTGTCGCTCAGGTGCTGAGTGGAAATGGTCACGGTGGGGTTGTAGCCGGCATTGTTGGGAAACGACGAGGCGCCGAGGACGAACACGTTGTGCGCTGCCCAGCATTGCTGGTAGCGGTTCAGGGCGCTGGTGCGCGGGTCGGTGCGCATCACCACGCCGCCGTTAGTGTGCGAGGAGTCGTTGACGCGAAACGATGTGTAGTGGTCGGCGGCGAAGTTGTAGGACTCGATGTGCTGGCCGCCGACGGCTTGGGCGATACGTTCGCACTGCTTGCGGATGAATTCGCCCGAGCACTGGCGAAAGTCTGCAGGCTGAGCCTGGATGGAGGAGGGCAGATGGAGGAGGGCGTAGCTAAATAATGCGGTTTTGTCTCTCAGTTCTAGCAATGACGCGCACTTATCGGATAGGCCTGCAATTCCCACCCATGCGAACTGCCACCAATCTCGTCCAAAGCAGCGTTGACAAGCGCGTCTGGATCCGAGGATAGAACGTCTTTCGGCAGCTTACCCGCCAAATACGAATTGGATGATTCGAACCACAAAGCCATGCCCCAGACATTCATCCTGGTGGCCAGCACAGCGATGACGCGCTGCATTCCCAGCGACGCAATGGTCAAGCTTTGGGATTCGATGGCGAAACGTGGAAAGTACTCCACACCCTCGTAGTTGATAGAGAAGATCGCACCGTCTAAATACCGGCCAGGAGCGCCGTCGCTGAGTTGCTCAGTCAACGCCGGCACCAGCACATTCAGCTCCGGCCAGGTAAGCAAGTCTCCGCTGGCTATGACCCTGGCTTGTGCCTTCTCCTGCGTCACACATCATTTAACATAATATACATTATGCGTAGTTTCGTATTAAGGCGTGGCCCTGGTTGCCCACCAGATTCAAAGCCACGCCGCAGCCATCTACTGCTTCTGATCCAGCGCCTTACTCACTGCGTTCACGAACAACGCCTGTTCGTCATACAACGAGCTTGGTGTCTCGGCATTCTTCCAGGTCGACCATTGCACCATCACCAGATGCTCAGCTGGATTGATCGCGATCGTCTGCCCGTAGATGCCCAGCGCCCAGAACGTTTGCTCACTGGTGGCGGTCTTCTTCGGTTCGGCGTCTGCATCCGGTGCCGGTGCGTTGTACCACCATTGGTAGCCGTACTGACCATTAGGTGCGGCTTTGGTTACTGAGCCTTTGGCTGTAGTCCAGTGCGTCGAGCGTGCAAGCCAATCGTTGGGCAGCAACTTTTCGCCGTTCGGCAATTGGCCGCCGCTGAGCACGAACTGGCCGAAGCGCCCCCAGTCACGCAGCGTGGCATTGAAGCCGTGTCCGCCCATGTCGACTTTACCCGGTACCAATGCGTGCCAGACGCCATCTTGCTGCATGCCATAGCGGCTCCAGATCTGGCTTTCCAGGTACTTGGCGATGGTCTGCCCAGTGGCGTTCTCCAGCACGCGGCCGACCAGCCAGGCGCCGCCGGTGTTGTATGACCAGACTTCGCCAGGCTTCACCCCGGGCTTGCGCTTGACAGATTTGACCAGGTTGAGCACGCAATCGTAAGGGTCTGGCTTGGCCTCGCATTGGGTCATGTGGGAGAAATCAGAGTCTGGCGAGGCGTAGTTCTCGTCCCAGACCACACCTGAGGTATGTTGCATCAGCTGGTGCAGGGTTACATCTTGCCACTCGGTGTCTTTAAGTTCGGGGATATACGCGGTGATCTTGTCATCTACCGACTTGATCTTGCCGTCTTTTATAGCTACCCCCACCAGCACGCTGACTACCGACTTGGCAACTGAGCGTGAAGTCCATAGGGTCTGGGCAGTGTTGCCTTTGCCGTAGTATTCGTAGGCAATTTTGCCGTCTTTTAGCACCAACAGCCCGGTTACGCTCTGGTTTTGCAGGTAGTCGGCCAGACCCCGGGGCTTGCCCTCCAGGTTGTATTGAACCTCGCTGAGCAGATGATCCGCTGCTGGTAACGGACTTGGCGTGGCGCCCTGGGTGGAGAATACATCGCCTTCGTACAGGCGGTAGGTATTACGGAATCCCACTACCCGAGTGTCCTGGTCCCAAGTCAGCATTTCCTTGGCTGCCGGCAGCACTTTGTCGAAAGGCTGCGGGCATGTGTGCAGATTGGGTACGCCGCACGGGCCCTTGCTATCGGCAGCCTGGGCGGTGCCGGCGGTAGCTGCCAGGGCCAGCGTAAGAATGGAAAAGACAGTGGACGGTTTGATTGTTATTGGTGTTGCCCGCATGGGGGTTTCCTCAAGATTTGCTGTGCGTGGGACACTTCACGGGGCTAGCCCGCGCCCACCGTGAGTCTCAGCAACTTGAACGGCGCGGAAAAGAACAATAAATTGACTGCCACTAATACAAAAACTAATACCCCGAGGCGTGCATGGCCATCGACCGGCTTCCCCCACTCAATGCGATCCGTGCTTTCGAGGCCGCGGCGCGGCTTGGCAGTTACGTGGCGGCGTCAGAGGCTTTGCATGTGACTCAGCCTGCAATCGGTCGACATGTGAAGAATCTGGAAGGCTGGTTGGGTGTGCGTCTGCTTGAGCGCAGCCCGCGCGGCGTCACCTTGACGTTGCCAGGTGCGCACTATTACCAAGCCGTCTCGCAGGCACTGCAGATCGTTGCCGACGCCAGTGCTCGCCTGGCCGGGCAGGATAACCAGCGTTGGTTGCGCATCCTGTGTGTGCCGGCCTTCGCTTCACGCTGGTTGACCCCGCGGATCGACAGTCTGCGCAAGCTGCGACCTGATCTGAAGATCGCCATCGAGCCCAATGCCTCGTTTACCGCAGTGGATGCCAGGCAAGCTGACCTGGGTATTGCCTATGGCTTGCCTGGCGAGCTAACGGGCGTGCGTGAGGTCTTGCTTCGTCCGGCAGTGTTTGCCGTCTGCTCGCCGGGCTTCCTTGCGCAGTTGCCAGGGCCGCTGACGGTTGCGGATTTGCCCGCAAACAAGCTGATACACGTCGATGACGGCACGTGGTGGAACAGCTGGTTTGCCGCCAATGGCCTGCGTGTTCGGGTCAAGTCCGATGCTTCGCACATGAGCAATGACATTGTGCTCAACCTGGCAGAACGTGACCATGGCATCGCGCTGGCGACCGAGGTGCTGGTTAAGCGCGAGCTTGAGCAAGGTACGCTGGTGCGCTGCCTGGATCAGGCAGTGCCGCTGGAAAGTTATCAGGTTCTCACGCCGCCCCAAGCGCCAAGCGAGGATGCGCTGTGGTTCATCAATTGGCTCCAATCCAGCCTGCGCGAGGCATTCCCCCAGGCCAGAGTTGAATCCGCGCGCGTTCTCCCCTAAGGTACTGCCCTGCCCTATATTATAAGTTCCAGTGATAACTCAACTAAATATTCATTTAGTTGAGTTATAGAAGATTTAAAAACACTCCTATTGAAACGCTCT
The DNA here is from genome assembly GCF_025847435.2 of Pseudomonas sp. BT-42-2. Taxonomy (NCBI): domain Bacteria; kingdom Pseudomonadati; phylum Pseudomonadota; class Gammaproteobacteria; order Pseudomonadales; family Pseudomonadaceae; genus Pseudomonas; species Pseudomonas sp. BT-42-2. Next base: position 49,187 of record NZ_JAOYTM010000002.1, on the reverse strand, counting down.
CTACAAGGATGTCCATGAAGCTTCAATCGCTGTGCTGGCCCTTTTGGGCGCTCAGTACGCTCGCCTGCGCCGCAGTGCCCGATGACGGTCTGGTCTTCTCCTACAAGGACTGGGACCTCGCCTGCAACAAGTCTGGCCAGTGCATCGCGATGGGGTACTCCCCTGGCGATGGCATCGATGGCATCAGCCTGGGGCTGCAACGCGAGGCTGGCCCCAACACCGCTGTCACGGGCACCTTGATGTTCGCCAACCTCGGTGGCGAGCCCCCTGTCCCGCCGGTGCAACTGGTGATCGACGAGGTAGTCGTGGGTACCCTGCGCGATGATGCTTCGGATTTTCATGTCGAGCACGACCAGGTCTTGGCCCTGCTCGCTGCGCTGCCTGGCAGCACGCAAATCAAGGTAGTCGACTCTCGTGGTGCTGTGCGCACACTCTCGGATGCCGGCGCTGCGGCTGTTTTGCTGAAAATGGATGAAGTCCAAGAACGGCTCGGTACGCCAGGCGCGCTGGTCAGTCGCGGCGCTGAGGATGAGCAGCTGGTACCAGGGCCAAGGCGCGCAGCGCCGCCTATCGAGCGCCCGCCCCTGGTTGAGAATCGCCCTGAAGACCAGGCTTTGGCGCAACTCCCGGCCTTGCGCCAAGCCCTGCGCCAGACCTTGAGTGGCCCTCGCCAGTGCCCCGACCTGCAAGACCCCACCGGTGCGCTGCCACTGACCGTGGAGCGCCTCGATGAGCAGCGTGTGCTGGTTGCCACGCAATGCCGGGCCAACAGCTTCAACACGGCCAACGGTTACTGGGTGGTGCAGGATCAGCCGCCCTACGCTGCGCAATTGGTCACCACTGAAGCCACACAATTCGAACGGCGCATGGCCCAGATCAGTTCCTGGCAAAAGAAGCGCGCCCTGGATGACTGCTCCACGCTATCGTTCTGGGTTTGGAACGGTGCGCAGTTCGAGCTGTGGTACCGCAACGGTTACAACCGCTGCCGAGGTTTCAGATACGGCGCCTGGGGGATGCCGACCTACGTACGCTGAGCCTCAGGCCAAGCCGCCGAAACGCTTGTAGAAGCTCTCGTTGACATCCGGCAACGGCCCGTCAGCGGTCTCCAGGGCGCTGTTCAGCCACTCCTCGGCCTTGGCGCACACCAGTCGATACAGGTTGCGGCATAGCTGGCGCGCCGCCCTGCCCTCCCAATCGCCCGGCAGCAACTCATCTGGCAGTTGGGGATCACGCAGCAGTAGCCGGCGGTATTCATGGATCAGCAGCGTGCGCGCCAGGAAGCAGTCCTGGGCGTCGAGCGCTTGCTGTTCCTTGAGGGCTTGCCACAGCGGCCGGAACAGGCGAATGAACTCGCTGTAATGCTCGCCCAGCTCCTCGATCCGCCAGCTTTCGCGAACCTGGGCGCGCATGGCTTTGGAGGCCAGCACTTCCTGGGTGTGGGTTTCAAAGACGATGCTATCGTCGGTGGCGTCCAGCTCACGCAAGGTTGCGGCAAGATCGCTACGGTCGGCGCGCGGGCAGCCCAGCACGTTCGGGGCAATGGCACCATAACCTTGCCACTCCAGCTCTTCGCGAACGGCCTTGCGCTTGCTGGCTTCCAGCTGCGACAGCAAGACCAGCGTCCAGGCACCATCCCAGGCCGGCAGGCTTGGGCTGTAGACCCGCTTGAAGGCCTTTTCAAAACGCCGCCGGCCAGTGCCGGTGAGGCTGTAGTAGCTTCGTCGGCCGACCTTTTCGGCGGTCAACCAACCTTCTTTGCTCAAGCGGAAGATCGAGGTACGGATCAGCCGCTCATTGATGCCGATTGGCTCGAGCAGGTTGATCAGGCTGCCCAGCCACACCGTGCCGCCATGCGGCTCGATGGCGTCGCCATACAGGGTGATGATCAGCGAACTGGCGCGGATTGGCGTCTGTTCCTGGAAGCGGGTGATCAGCGTATTAAGGGGGGCAAGGCTGCTCATGGGAGAACTGGAAGCGGATGGAACCCCGACTATACCTGCACGCCGCCCCGCCTGGCCATTACGTGGCAACGCTTGGTTCATGCACCCTGCTCCGCTTTTGGCCGCAAGCCCGAGTCACCCATGCGCGGTCGCGGCGCTTCGACTTCGGTCAGCGGCGGGCACTCGACCAGTGTGGCCATGCAGCGCTTGGCCAGCAGCTGATATTCGGCGGTCCCCCGTTGCTTCCAGGCGATTTCCTGGTCGCTGAGCGTGCGTTTGGCCTGGGCCGGTGAGCCGACCACCAGGCTTTGCCCAGGGCATTGGAAACCTGCTTTGACGAACGCCGTGGCGGCGACGATGCAGCGTGGCGCGATGTAAGCGCCGTCCATCACCACGGCGTTCATGCCCACCAGGGCGTCTTCACCTACCCGGCAACCGTGCAGCACCGCGCCGTGGCCGACATGTCCGTTGCGCTCGATGACCGTATCGCCGCCAGGGAAGCCATGCATCACGCAGGTGTCCTGAAGATTGGCGCCCTCCTCCAGCACGATGCGGCCAAAGTCGCCGCGCAGTGAGGCCAATGGCCCGACATAGCAGTGTGGACCAATGATCACGTCGCCAATCAGCACAGCGCTTGGGTGTACGTAGGCAGTGGGGTGGATTACCGGTGTCAGGCCGTCCAGTCGATAGCAAGGCATGTCACACCTCTCCAAATGATTCGGAATGTGTGTCGATCATGTATCACGATAAAACTGATCGTCAATCTCGATTTTCCTGTATCGCTTTCATAGGCTTGATGGACAGGCCGATAAAGCCTTTATTTTTCGGACGCTTAGCGGGTAAAGGTTGACTGGCGTGACAAGCATCAGCGCAATACGAGACACGGAAAACAAATTATGATGTTGCAGTTATGTATCGCATTGAGCATATACTTGGCGCACCTGAGCAGGTGTGGTGCTGCCCCGCCCTGCTCCTGCAGACAATTCCAATAAATGCCGGCCTCAAGGCCGTGCGTGCAGCCTGAGGAACCAACATGCCTCGCTACCTCGTTGTGCAGGCGCCTGAGGACGGCGTCCGTCTGATCACCCTGCAACGTCCTGAAGCCCTCAATGCGCTGAATACCGAACTGCTCGCGGAACTCGCCGCTGAGCTGGACAGCGCCGACCGCGACCCGGCGATCGCTGTGGTGGTAATTACCGGCAACCGAAAAGCGTTTGCCGCCGGTGCCGACATCCGCGAGATGGCCGAGCGCGACCTGGTCGGCATCCTTAATGACCCGCGTGTCGCCCATTGGCAGCTGATCGCCGCCTTCTCCAAGCCACTGATCGCCGCCGTCAACGGCTTCGCCCTGGGTGGCGGTTGTGAGCTGGTGATGTGCGCCGACATCGTCATCGCTGGCGAAGATGCACGTTTTGGCCAGCCGGAAATCAACCTGGGCATCATCCCCGGCGCCGGCGGCACCCAACGGTTGTTGCGCGCAGTCGGCAAGCCGCTGGCGATGCAGATGGTGCTGACCGGCGAGCCGATCAGCGCCCGCCACGCCCAGCAGGCCGGGCTGGTCAGTGAAGTCAGCCAGCCCGAGCTGACCGTTGAGCGCGCCATGCAGATTGGCGCGGCGATTGCCCGCAAGGCGCCGCTGGCGGTGCGTTTGGCCAAGGAAGCGCTGCTCAAGGCCGCAGACACCGACCTTGCCACCGGCCTGCGTTTTGAGCGCCACGCGTTCACTCTGCTGGCCGGCACCGCCGACCGCGCCGAAGGCATTCGCGCCTTCCAGGAAAAACGCCCGGCCCACTTCCAGGGCCAGTAATCGGCCCATTCCCATCGACTGACGGAGCGAGTCTGCAATGACTTTCGAGCACATCCTGTTTTCCATCGAGGACGGTGTCGCCCTCCTCTCGCTGAATCGGCCCGACCAGCTGAACAGCTTCAATACCCAGATGCACAAGGAAGTGCGCGAGGCCCTCAAACAGGTGCGCCAGGACCCGCAAGTGCGAGTGCTGTTGTTGACGGGTGAAGGCCGCGGTTTCTGCGCCGGCCAAGATCTATCGGATCGCAATGTCGCGCCAGGCGCGCAAATGCCCGACCTGGGCGAGTCGATCGAGCAGTTCTACAACCCGATGATCCGCACCCTGCGCGAGCTACCGATGCCGGTGATCTGCGCAGTCAATGGTGTGGCGGCGGGTGCCGGGGCGAATATCCCACTGGCCTGCGATCTGGTCCTGGCAGCGCGTTCAGCAAGCTTCATCCAGGCCTTCTGCAAGATCGGCCTGGTGCCCGATTCTGGGGGCACTTGGCAATTGCCGCGGCTGATCGGCATGGCCCGGGCCAAGGCCTTGGCCCTGCTGGGTGAGCGATTGAGCGCGGAGCAAGCCGAACACTGGGGGCTGATCAATCGGGTAGTCGATGATGCTGCGCTGCGCGACGAGGCCCTGAGCTTGGCACGCCACCTGGCAACCCAGCCGACCTACGGCCTGGCCCTGATCAAGCGCGCCCTGAATGCCAGCTTCGACAACCGCTTCGACCAGCAGTTGGAGCTGGAGCGGGACCTGCAACGCCTGGCCGGGCGCAGCGAGGACTACCGCGAAGGCGTCGCTGCGTTCATGGACAAACGCCAGCCGGCATTCAAGGGACGCTGACATGAGTGCTCTCAACAGTAATAGCCCGGTTGCAGTGATCGGCGCCGGTGCCATGGGCGCCGGCATCGCTCAGGTGGCGGCCCAGGCCGGCCACCCGGTGCAGCTCTACGACAACCGCCCCGGCGCGGCGGCCCAGGCGCTGCATGGTATCGATCAGCAGCTCGGGCGGCTGGTCGACAAAGGTAAGCTCGACGCCGCCGAGCGCGGGGCGATCAGCGCTCGCCTGCAGCCGGTCGAATCGATAGAAGCATTGGCCGATGCACAGCTGGTGATCGAGGCCATCGTCGAAAACTTGCAGGTCAAGCAGGACTTGCTGCGCCAACTCGAAGCGCTGTGCGCTGACGACTGCATCCTCGCCAGCAACACCTCATCGCTGTCGATCACCAGCCTTGCCGCGGGGCTGCGCCGGCCGCAGCGGGTAATTGGCATGCATTTCTTCAACCCCGCGCCGGTCATGGCGTTGGTCGAGATCGTCAGCGGCCTTGCCACTGATCCGCAGCTGGCTGCCCGGTTGTATCAACTGGCCAAGGCCTGGGGCAAGCAGCCGGTACATGCCCGTTCCACCCCTGGTTTTATCGTCAACCGGGTCGCGCGGCCGTTCTACGCCGAAAGCCTGCGTCTGCTCCAGGAAGGCGCGGCTGATTGCGCCACTCTCGATGCGCTGCTGCGCGATGCTGGCGGTTTTCGCATGGGCGCGTTCGAGCTGACCGACCTGATTGGCCACGACGTCAACTATGCCGTGACCTGCTCGGTGTTCGATGCGTTCTATGGCGACTTCCGCTTCCAGCCTTCACTGGTGCAAAAAGAGCTGGTCGATGCTGGCCGCCTGGGGCGTAAGAGCGGCCAGGGTTTCTACGACTACCGCGAAGGCGCCGAGCGCCCGCCAGCAGCTGAGCTTCAGAGTACGACGCGAATCGATCGTTGTGTGGTGGAAGGTTGCCTGGGTGTGATGCAGCCATTGCTGCATCGGCTCAAGGCCAGTGGCATCAGTGTCACTGAACGCCCAGGCAATGGCCTGCTGCGCGTGGGCGATGCGACCTTGGCGCTGTCCGACGGTCGCCTGGCCAGCCAGCGCGCACGCGAAGATGGCCTGAGCAACCTGCTGCTGGTCGATCTTGCCCTGGACTACACCAGCGCAGCGCGCATCGCCATCAGCAAGGCGGCGGACACCACCGCCCAAGCGCAAGACCAGGCGATTGCCCTGCTGCGCCAAGCGGGTTTCAGCGTGAGCGAGGTTGCCGACCTGCCAGGCCTGGTGGTGCTGCGAACCGTGGCAACCCTTGCCAACGAGGCGGCGGATGCCGTGCTGCAAGGCGTCGGATCAGCCGCTGATATCGATATTGCCATGCGCGCCGGCGTCAACTACCCGTGTGGCCCGCTGGCCTGGGCCGAGCAAATGGGCCTGGGCTACACCCTGCGCGTGCTGCAAAACCTGCAAACCAGCTATGGCGAAACCCGCTATCGCCCTTCCCTGCTGCTGCGTCGCGTGCATGCCCAAGGAGGCCATCTGCATGACTGAAAGCCAACGCACCCCCGATGAACTGGCCCGCGCCTGTAGCGACGCGATGTTCTCCCGCGACCGTGCGACCCAGGCCATGGGCGCTCGCCTGCTCGACAGCGGCCCGGGCCGTGCGCGCCTGAGCATGCAGGTCCAGGCAGACATGATCCAAGGGCACGGCACCTGCCACGGCGGTTATCTGTTCGCCCTGGCCGATTCGGCGTTCGCCTTCGCCTGCAACAGTTACGACGAAGCCACGGTGGCCCAGGGCTGCAGCATCGATTACCTGGCCCCGGCGGTTGAGCACGATGTACTCACTGCCACTGCCAGCGAACTCAGCCGCAAAGGCCGCACCGGCCTGTATGACGTCAGGCTGGAAAACCAGCGGGGTGAGCTGATTGCCCTGTTCCGCGGTAAATCCTACAAAGTGCGCGGCACGGTGCTGGCGCAGGAGAGCAAAGATGACTGACCTCACCCGCAACGATGCGCTGATCATCGACGCCGTGCGCACGCCCATCGGCCGCTATGGCGGCGCCCTCAGCACGGTGCGCGCGGATGATCTTGCAGCTGTGCCGATCAAGGCGCTGATGGCGCGTCACCCGCAATTGGACTGGAGCGCTGTCGATGACGTGATCCTTGGCTGCGCCAACCAGGCCGGGGAAGACAACCGCAACGTGGCCCGCATGGCCACCCTGCTCGCCGGATTGCCGCAGGCGGTACCGGGCACCACCCTCAATCGCCTGTGTGGCTCAGGGCTGGACGCTATCGGCAGCGCTGCCCGCGCCCTGCGCTGTGGCGAGGCTGGGCTGATGCTGGCAGGAGGGGTCGAATCGATGTCGCGCGCGCCGTTTGTGATGGGTAAATCCGAGCAGGCGTTCGGCCGTGGCGCCGAGCTGTTCGATACCACCATCGGCTGGCGATTCGTCAATAAGCTGATTCAGGCCCAATACGGCATCGACTCGATGCCTGAGACCGCCGAGAACGTTGCCGCCCAGTTCGCTATTTCCCGCGCCGATCAGGACGCCTTTGCCTTGCGCAGCCAGCACAAGGCCGCTGCTGCCCAGGCGCGCGGCCGTTTGGCGCAGGAGATCGTGCCGGTCGAGATTGCCCAGCGCAAAGGCCCGGCGAAGCTGGTCGAGCATGACGAACATCCGCGTGCCGACACCACCCTGGAGCAACTTGCCAAACTCGGCACACCGTTCCGCGAGGGTGGCAGCGTTACCGCTGGCAATGCGTCGGGCGTCAACGACGGTGCCTGTGCGCTGTTGCTGGCCAGCAGCGCAGCCGCCCGTCGCCATGGTTTGCAAGCGCGCGGCCGGATCGTCGGTATGGCGGCGGCGGGGGTCGAGCCGCGAATCATGGGCATCGGCCCGGTGCCAGCGACCCACAAGGTGCTGGAACTGACCGGCCTGGCCTTGGCCGACATGGATGTCATCGAGCTCAACGAAGCCTTCGCCGCGCAAGGCCTGGCTGTGCTGCGTGAGCTCGGCCTGGCGGACGACGACCCGCGGGTCAACCGCAACGGCGGCGCCATTGCTCTCGGCCACCCGCTGGGCATGAGCGGGGCGCGGCTGGTCACCACGGCGCTGCACGAGCTGGAAGAAACCGACGGGCGCTACGCCCTGTGCACCATGTGCATCGGCGTCGGCCAGGGCATTGCCCTGATCATTGAGCGCCTCGGACCAACGGACTGAGACTGAACCTGCTACGGGCAGTATGCTGCCCGCATGACACTCAAGGCCTCTGCGCCTACGTACAAGAACAATTCGAGTGAAGCCATGAACATGTACCACGATGCCGAACGCGCCTTGCTGGACCCGATGGAAACCGCCAGTGTCGATCAACTGCGCCAGCACCAACTGGAGCGCCTGCGCTGGAGCCTGAACCACGCCTACGCCAATGTGCCGCTGTACCGTCAGCGTTTTGCTGAGTCTGGCGCGCACCCTGACGACTTGAAATCACTGGAAGATCTGGCCAAGTTCCCCTTCACCGGCAAGAACGACCTGCGCGACAACTACCCGTACGGCATGTTCGCCGTGCCCCAGCAGGAAGTGGTGCGCCTGCACGCCTCCAGCGGCACTACCGGCAAGCCGACGGTGGTCGGCTATACCCAGAACGATATCGACACCTGGGCCAATGTCGTCGCCCGTTCGATCCGCGCCGCGGGCGGGCGCAAGGGCGACAAGGTGCATGTCTCCTACGGCTATGGGCTGTTCACCGGCGGCCTGGGTGCGCACTACGGCGCCGAGCGCCTGGGCTGCACGGTCATCCCCATGTCCGGTGGCCAGACTGAAAAACAAGTGCAACTGATCCGCGATTTTCAGCCTGACATCATCATGGTCACACCTTCCTACATGCTCAACCTGGCTGACGAGATCGAGCGCCAGGGCATCGACCCGCATCAACTCAAGCTGCGCCTGGGGATCTTCGGTGCCGAGCCTTGGACCGACGAACTGCGTCGCTCCATCGAGCAGCGCTTGGGGATCAATGCCCTGGATATCTATGGCCTGTCGGAAATCATGGGCCCCGGGGTAGCCATGGAGTGCATCGAAACCAAGGATGGCCCGACCATCTGGGAGGACCACTTCTATCCGGAGATCATTGACCCGATAACCGGTCAAGTGCTGCCCGATGGTCAGTTGGGTGAGTTGGTGTTCACCTCGCTGAGCAAGGAGGCGCTGCCGATGATCCGCTACCGCACCCGCGACCTCACCCGCCTGCTGCCCGGCACGGCGCGGCCGATGCGGCGGATTGGCAAGATCACCGGGCGCAGTGACGACATGCTGATCATTCGTGGGGTCAACGTGTTCCCCACGCAGATTGAAGAGCAGGTGCTGAAAATAAAACAGCTTTCTGAGCTTTATGAGATCCACCTGTATCGCAATGGTAATCTCGACAGCGTTGAGGTGCATGTCGAGTTGCGCGGCGAATGCCAGGCACTGGATGAGCCGCAGCGCCAGCAGGTGGTTGGCGAATTGGGCCGGCAGATCAAGACTTACATTGGCATCAGCACCCAGGTATTGCTCAAGCCTTGCGGCACCTTGAAGCGTTCGGAAGGTAAGGCTTGCCACGTTTACGATAAACGCCTGGCTAGCTGAGTCTTCGCTAGTCCCCCAGCCCCGGCCAATGGCCGTCATGCTGTTCACTTAAGATTTTGGGGCCGCTTTGCGCCCCTTCGCGGGCAAGCCCGCTCCCACAGGTACGGCGCCGACCGCGAGAGCAGCGCTATCCCTGTGGGAGCGGGCTTGCCCGCGAAGGGGCGCAAAGCGGCCCCAGTATTTCAAAGCGATACACAATTAGCATTTGATACATCAAAATATGTTTGATGTTGTGTTTTGTATCGCTTATAAATGACCCATGCCCCACCCAGCCCTGAGGCAGGAGTCAGAACATGTACGCACAGCTAGTGGAAACCGGTGTAAAGCACATCAAGTCGCTCGAGGAGATGTCCCCCGAGGAGCGTGCCTTCCAGGAAAAAATCGACGCCGAGATCAAGATCGAAGCCAAGAACTGGATGCCCGACGCCTACCGCCAGACCTTGATCCGGCAGATCTCGCAACACGCGCATTCGGAAATCGTCGGCATGCTGCCTGAAGGCAACTGGGTCACCCGTGCCCCCAGCCTCAAGCGCAAGCTGCAACTGATGGCCAAGATTCAGGACGAAGCCGGCCACGGCCTGTACCTGTACAGCGCCATGGAAACCCTCGGCGCCGACCGCGACGAAGAAATCGCCAAACTGCACAGCGGCAAGGCCAAGTATTCGAGCATTTTCAACTACCCGACCCTGAGCTGGGCCGACATGGGCGCGGTCGGCTGGCTGGTCGATGGCGCGGCGATCGTCAACCAGGTAGTGCTGCAGCGCACCTCCTACGGCCCCTACTCGCGGGCGATGATCCGCATCTGCAAGGAAGAAAGCTTCCACCAGCGCCAGGGCTACGAGTTGCTGCTGACCATGATGCGCCACGGCACCCAAGCGCAAAAAGACATGGTCCAGGATGCGATCAACCGCCTCTGGTGGCCGGCGCTGATGATGTTCGGCCCCAGCGACGAGCACTCGCCCAACAGCGCCCAGTCGATGGCCTGGAAGATCAAGCGCCAGACCAACGACGAGCTGCGCCAGCGTTTCATCGACCAGACCATCCCCCAGCTTGAACTGCTTGGCTGCACTGCCCCCGACCCAGACCTCAAGTGGAACGAGACGCGCGGCCACTACGACTTCGGCGAGATCCAGTGGGATGAATTCTACGAAGTGATCAAAGGCAACGGCCCCTGTAACCAGGAGCGCGTCGCCACCCGCCGCCAAGCCATCGAAGACGGCGCCTGGGTACGCGAGGCCGCCGTAGCCTACGCACGCAAGCAACAGAACAAGAACGCCGCCTGAAGCGGCGATTGATGCGGAGATCGAACATGTCTGTCTGGACCCTCTACGAAGTATTCGTGCGCAGCAAGCACGGCCTGAACCATAAACATGTGGGCAGCGTGCATGCCGCCGACGCCGCCATGGCCATCGAGAACGCCCGTGAGCTGTACACCCGCCGCAGCGAAGGGGTGAGCCTGTGGGTCGTGCCCTCGGCACTGATCACCGCTTCCTCGCCAGATGACAAAGACCCGCTGTTCGCGCCTGCCGACGACAAGGTTTACCGCCATGCCAGCTTCTACCAGCTGCCTGATGAAGTCGGACACATGTGAGGCCCGCCATGCACAATCAAGCACTCATCCAATACCTGCTGCTGCTCGGTGACAGCGCCCTGATCCAGGGCCATCGCCTGTGCCAGTGGTGCGGCCATGCGCCGGCCCTGGAAGAAGAGCTGGCCCTGATGAACGTCGGCCTCGACCTGGTCGGCCAGGCGCGCAACTGGCTCGAATACGCCGCAGAACTGAGCGACGACGGCCGCGACGCCGACGCCCTGGCGTTTCGCCGCGATGAGCGGGCCTATCGCAACCTGTTGCTGGTCGAGCAACCCAATGGCGATTTCGCCGTGACCATGCTCAAGCAGTTCTTCTATGACGCCTGGCATTTCGCCGTGCTCCAGGGGCTGAGCCAATCGCAAGACCCGCGCATCGCCGGCATTGCCGCCAAGGCCCTGAAGGAAGTCACCTATCACCTGCGCCGCTCTGGCGAGTGGGTGCAGCGCTTGGGCGGCGGCACCGAAGAAAGCCGCCAGCGCATGCTCACCGCGATCGCGCTCCTGTGGCGCTTCACCGTGGAACTGGCCGCCGGCAGCGATGCCGAGCTGCGCCTGGCTGAAGCGGGCATCGGCGCAGATCCTGCGCAGGTCGGCGCGGCTTGGCTCAAGCAGGTCAGCGCGATCTTCGCCTCGGTCGAGCTGCCGCTGCCCAAAGCGGCCAACCCCTTCTATCTGAGTGGCCGCACGGGCCTGCACAGCGAGCACCTGGGCCTGCTGCTGGCCGAAATGCAGTTCTTGCCACGGGCCTATCCCGATGCGACCTGGTGAGCTGATCGCCAGCGACCGTGGCGCCCGCGCGGCTCGCGGCGATGACCTGGCGCGGGCCTGGGCGGTGCTGGAACAGGTAATGGACCCAGAGGTGCCGGTGGTCAGCGTGGTCGATCTGGGCATCGTGCGTGACCTCGGCTGGCGCGCCGGCCATCTGCACCTGGTGGTGACCCCGACGTACTCCGGCTGCCCGGCAACCGAAGTGATCGAGGGCGACATCCGCCAGGCGCTGGAGCAAGCCGGATTCGCCGAGCCTGACCTGGAACGGCGATTGACCCCGGCCTGGAGCAGCGACTGGATCAGCGACCAGGGCCGCGAGCGGCTGCGGCGGTACGGCATCGCCCCGCCCGAGGGCAGCCAGAGCAAGCGCAGCCTGTTCGGCCAGGCGCCGCAGGTGTGCTGTCCGCAATGTGGCAGCAGCCATACCGAGCTGCTTAGCCAATTCGGCTCCACCGCCTGCAAGGCGCTGTACCGCTGTCGCGAGTGCCTGGAGCCCTTCGACTATTTCAAATGCATTTGAGCCGTGGAGAACACCATGAGCCAGTTTCATAGCCTGACCATCAAAGACGTGCGCAACGAAACCCGCGACGCGGTATCGATCGCCTTCGACGTGCCTGCGCACCTGCAGTCGGCATTTCGCTTCACCCAGGGCCAGTACCTGGTGATGCGCACCCAGCTGGATGACGAAGAAGTGCGCCGTTCGTATTCGATCTGCAGCGCGGTGCACGATGGCGAGTTGCGCGTGGCAGTCAAGCGGGTACCCGGTGGGCGCTTTTCCTCGTTTGCCAACGAAGCGCTGAAACCGGGCCAGCAATTGGAGGTGATGCCCCCCGCCGGCAGCTTCTTCGTGCCGCTGGAGCCGAGCCGCCAGGGCAATTACCTGGGCGTGGCCGCTGGCAGTGGCATTACCCCGCTCCTGTCGATCATCGCCAGCACCTTGGCCAGCGAGCCGCACAGCCGCTTCACCTTGCTGTATGGCAACCGCTCAAGCTCCGCTGCGTTGTTTCGCAACACGCTTGAAGATCTTAAAAACCAATACCTGGATCGCCTCAACCTGATCTTCGTGTTCAGCCGCGAGCAGCAAGACGTCGACCTGTACAACGGCCGTATCGACGCCGACAAGTGCGGCCAGCTGTTCTCCCGCTGGATTGATGTGGCGAGCCTGGATGCGGCGTTCATCTGCGGCCCGCAAGCCATGACCGAAACCGTGCGCGACAGCCTCCAGCTCAATGGCATGGCCAAGGAGCGCATTCACTTCGAGCTGTTCGCCGCGGCCGGCAGCCAGGCGCGGCGTGAAGCGCGTGAGGCGGCGCGCCAGGTCGATTCGGCGATCAGCCAGGTCACCGTGATCAGCGATGGCCGCGCGCTGGCGTTCGACCTGCCGCGCAATACCCAGAACATCCTCGATGCCGGCAACGCGATTGGCGCCGAGCTGCCCTACTCGTGCAAGGCCGGCGTTTGCTCGACCTGCAAGTGCCGGGTGATCGAGGGCGAGGTGGAGATGGACAGCAACCATGCGCTGGAAGATTACGAGGTGGCGGCGGGCTATGTGCTGTCGTGCCAGACCTATCCGATCAGCGACAAGGTGGTGCTCGATTTCGACCAGCTGTGAGATCCAGTTGACCTCATCGCGGCTCCCACGCAATCGAATCCCTTGCGTGGGAGCGGGCTTGCCCCGCGATGAGGCCCTGAGCAACACCGCACTAACCGCGTGACCTCAGCCAAAACAATTACAACACCAAGAGATCGCTTCCCATGACCCCTGAGCACATCGAGCGCATCAGCAATCACCCCGACTTCCAGCAGCTGATCCAGCGCAAACGCCGCCTCAACGGCTCGCTGACCCTGATCATGCTGGCTGCCTACTACGGCTTCGTCCTGCTGGTGGCGTTCGCCCCCGGCCTCCTCGGTCAGTCGCTGAGCGGCGGCGTGACCAGTGTCGGCATGCTGGTCGGGGTGCTGATGGTGCTGTTGTCCTTCGCCCTTACCGGCATCTACATGCACCGGGCCAACAGCGTGATCGACCCGCTCAACGACAAGGTCAAGCAGGAGTTCGCCCAATGAACTGGACTGCCATCTCGATGTTCATGGTGTTCGTCTGCTTCACCTTGCTGGTGACCCGCTGGGCCGCCTTGCGCACCCGCTCGGCCAGCGACTTCTACACTGCCGGCGGTGGCCTGACCGGCATGCAGAATGGCTTGGCGATCGCCGGCGACATGATCAGCGCCGCGTCCTTCCTGGGCATCTCGGCGATGATGTTCATGAACGGCTACGACGGCCTGCTGTATGCCCTGGGCGTGCTGGCCGGCTGGCCGATTATCCTGTTCCTGATCGCCGAACGCCTGCGCAACCTAGGCAAGTACACCTTCGCCGACGTGGTTTCCTACCGCCTGGCGCAAACCCCGGTGCGCCTCACCTCGGCATTCGGCACCCTGGCGGTGGCCTTGATGTACCTGGTCGCGCAAATGGTCGGCGCCGGCAAGCTGATCGAACTGCTGTTTGGCATCAGCTACCTGTATGCGGTGGTCCTGGTCGGTGTGCTGATGGTGCTCTACGTGACCTTCGGCGGCATGCTGGCAACCACCTGGGTGCAGATCATCAAGGCGGTGATGCTGCTGTCGGGCACGACCTTCATGGCGTTCATGGTGCTCAAGCACTTTGGCTTCAGCACCGAGGCGATGTTTGCCAGCGCGGTGTCGGTGCATGCCAAGGGCCAGGCGATCATGGCCCCGGGCGGCTTGCTGTCCAACCCGATCGATGCGATTTCCCTAGGCTTGGGGATGATGTTCGGCACCGCCGGCCTGCCGCATATCCTGATGCGCTTCTTTACCGTCAGCGATGCCAAGGAAGCACGCAAGAGCGTGTTCTACGCCACCGGCTTCATCGGCTACTTCTACCTGCTGCTGATCGTCATCGGCTTCGGCGCCATCGTCATGGTCGGCACCGAGCCGTCTTATCGCGATGCCAGCGGCGCAATCATCGGCGGTGGCAACATGATCGCCGTGCACCTGGCCCAAGCAGTAGGCGGCAACTTGTTCCTCGGCTTCATCTCGGCCGTGGCGTTCGCCACCATCCTGGCGGTGGTTGCAGGTCTGGCGTTGTCTGGCGCCTCGGCAGTCTCCCACGACCTGTACGCCTGTGTAATGCGCAAAGGCCAGGCCAGCGAGCAGGACGAAATGCGCGTGTCGCGCCTGGCGACATTGGTTATCGGTGTGTTGGCGATCATTCTCGGCCTGATGTTCGAGTCGCAGAACATTGCCTTCCTCTCCGGCCTGGTGCTGGCGGTAGCGGCCTCGGTCAACTTCCCGGTGCTGCTGCTCTCGATGTTCTGGAAGGGCCTGACCACCCGGGGTGCGGTGTGCGGCAGCCTGGCCGGGCTGATTTCGGCGATCGTGCTGGTGGTGCTCGGCCCGGCGGTGTGGGTCAACGTCCTGCACAACCAGCAAGCGCTGTTCCCCTACAGCAACCCGGCGTTGTTCTCCATGAGCCTGGCGTTCTTCAGCGCCTGGGCGTTCTCGGTCACCGACGGCTCTGAACGCGCCGCGCAGGAGCGTGGGCGCTACCTGGGCCAGTTCATCCGCTCCATGACCGGTATTGGCGCGGTTGGCGCCAGCAAACATTAACGCTTGAACTTCGAATGTCGGGTAAAACAATAATGAACCACACTCGCTTCAAGTCGCTGGCCTGGCTGGCCAGCCTGGCCCTGCCCTCGCCCGCCATGGCGGATTTGATTGCAGACAGCCACGCACGTATCGAGCTGCGCAACCACTACATCAACCGCGATTTTCGCCAAGCCAACGCCCCCCAGTCCAAGGCTGAGGAATGGGGCCAAGGCTTCACCGCGCGCTTCGAATCAGGCTTCAGCGAAGGCCCGCTGGGGGTTGGCATCGACGCCATGGGACAGCTGGGGATCAAGCTCGACTCCAGCCGTGATCGGCGCAACACCGGCCTGCTGCCGTATGGGCCGAACAGCCACGAGCCGGTCGACAATTACAGCGAGCTTGGCCTGACCGGCAAGCTGCGGGTGTCCAAGAGCACCCTGCGCCTGGGCACCCTGCAGCCGATCCTACCGGTGGTGGTGTACAACGACACCCGCCTGCTGTCATCGACCTTCCAAGGTGGCTTGCTGACCAGCCAGGAAATCGACGGGCTGACGGTCAATGCCGGGCGTCTGACCGAGGCCAACCTGCGTGACTCGTCCGGGCGTGACGATATTGGCTATGGCGCAGCGCAGAGCGATCATTTCGACTTTGCCGGTGGCAGCTACGCACTCACCCCGCAGACCAGCCTGAGCTACTACTATGCCAAGCTCGATGAGATCTACCGTCAGCAGTATGTCGGCCTGCTGCATACCCAAGCGCTGGGCGAAGGCCTGAGCCTGCGCAGCGACCTGCGCTACTTCGATAGCCGCGGTGACGGCGCCGAGCGCGCCGGGCGCATCGACAACCGCAACTTCAACGCCATGTTCACCCTCGGGGTGCGCGCGCATAAATTCACCGCGACCTGGCAGCAGATGTCCGGCGACAGCGCCTTCCCGTTCCTCAATGGCGGCGACCCCTACACCGTCAACCTGGTCACCTACAACACCTTCACCCGCGCCGGGATCGACTCCTGGCAGCTGCGCTACGACTACGACTTCGTCGCCTTGGGCATCCCCGGCCTGAGCTTCATGACCCGTTACACCGACGGCCGCCACGCTGAAACCGCAACCCTCAGCAATGGCCGCGAGCGCGAACGCGACACCGACCTTACCTACGTCATCCAGAGCGGCCCGTTCAAGGACGTCAGCCTGCGTTGGCGCAACGTCACGTTCCGCTCCGGCAACGGCCTGACCAGCAAGCTGGACGAGAACCGCCTGATCATCGGCTACACCCTGGCGCTGTGGTAACCGCGCCCCTGTCCATCACAACCGCTTGGAGAACAGTATGTCTGACGCCCCTACCCTGCAGAGCTTCATCGCTGGCCGCTGGATCGGCCAGCACGGCGCCCAGGCCCTGCGTAGCGCCCTGGACGGCCACATCCTGGCCTACAGCCATGAAGAGCGTCCTGATTTCGCCGAGGCTGTGGCATTTGCTCGCAGCCAGGGCCTGGCCCAGTTGCTGGCCATGGATTTCCAGCAGCGCGCTGCGCGCCTCAAGGCACTGGCCCTGTACCTGGCCGAACGCAAGGAACAGCTCTACGCCCTGTCCCATCACAGCGGCGCGACCCGCGCCGACAGCTGGATCGACATCGAAGGCGGCAACGCCACGCTGTTTTCCTATGCTGGCATCGGCAGCCGCGAGTTGCCTTCGGGCAATCTGCTGCACGAAGGCCCGGCCATCGCACTGGGCAAGCAAGGGCACTTTGCCGGCAGCCATATCCTGGTGCCGCGTGCCGGCGTGGTGGTGCACATCAACGCCTTCAACTTCCCCATCTGGGGCATGCTGGAGAAATTTGCCCCGACCTTCCTCGCGGGCATGCCGTGCATCGTCAAACCGGCCACCTCGACCAGCTACCTGACCGAGGCCGTGGTGCGGCTGATGAACGAGTCTGGCCTGCTGCCCACTGGCAGCCTGCAGCTGGTGATCGGCAGTACCGGTGACCTGCTCGACCGCCTGCAAGGCCAGGATGTGGTGACCTTCACCGGGTCTGCCGACACCGCGGCCAAGCTGCGGGTAAACCCCAACCTGATCCGCCATTCGGTACCGTTCACCGCCGAGGCCGACTCGCTCAACTGCGCCATTCTCGGCCCGGACGTGACTCCGGACGACGAAGAGTTCGAGCTGTACATCAAGGAGGTGGTGCGCGAGATGACCACCAAGGCCGGGCAGAAATGCACCGCCATCCGCCGCGCCATCGTCCCAGCCAAGCACCTCGATGCGGTCGCTACTCGCCTGCGCGAGCGCCTGGCCAAGGTGGTGGTGGGCGATCCCTCGGTGGAAGGCGTGCGCATGGGCGCGCTGGCCTCGCATGATCAACAGCGCGACGTCAGCGAGCGCGTGCGCAGCCTGCTCACCAGCTGCGACCAGCTGTTCGGCGCCAGCGATGGCTTCGCGCCGGTCGGTGAAGGTGTGGCTGAAGGGGCCTTCTTCGCGCCAACGCTGCTGCACGCGCGCGATCCGCATGGCGAAGGCGGCGCGCACGACATCGAGGCGTTTGGCCCGGTCAGCACGCTGATGACCTACCACGACCTGGACGAAGCCTTGGCACTGGCCGCACGGGGTAAAGGCAGCCTGGTCGCGAGCCTGATCACTGGCGACCGCGCGGTCGCCGCCAAAGCAATTCCGCTGGCGGCGGCCTGGCATGGCCGGCTGCTGGTGCTGGATCGTGAAGCGGCCAAGGAGTCGACCGGGCATGGATCGCCCCTGCCGCAGCTCAAGCACGGTGGCCCAGGGCGGGCCGGGGGTGGTGAGGAGCTGGGCGGCCTGCGAGCGGTCAAGCATTACCTGCAACGCGCGGCCGTGCAGGGCTCGCCGAGCATGCTCAGTGCGGTGACGGGCGAGTATGTGCGCGGCGCCGAGGTGATCGAGACCCAAGTGCATCCGTTCCGTAGCTATTTCGACGAGCTGCAAATCGGCGAATCGCTGCTGACCCATCGACGCACGGTGACCGAGGCCGACCTGGTCAACTTCGGTTGCCTGTCGGGCGATCACTTCTACATGCACTTCGACGAGATTGCCGCCAAGCAGTCGCAGTTCGGCAAACGGATCGCCCACGGCTACTTCGTGCTGTCGGCTGCCGCCGGGCTGTTCGTCTCGCCTGGCGAGGGGCCAGTGTTGGCCAACTATGGGTTGGATACCTTGCGTTTCATCAACCCCGTTGGGATTGGCGACACCATTCAGGCGCGGCTGACCTGCAAGCGCAAGATCGACCAGGGCAAGAGCAGCCCGCTGGGGCAGCCGCAAGGCGTGGTGGCGTGGGATGTCGAGGTGACCAACCAGCTGGGTGAGTTGGTGGCAAGCTATGACATCCTGACCTTGGTGCTCAAGCGGGCGGGTTGATGCGGGTCAGTCTCGCGTGAATGTCCTAGCCTCTTCGCGGGCAAGCCCGCGCCTACACGATCAGCGCAACACCTGTGGGAGCGCGCTTGCCCGCGAAGAGGCCATAACTGACACCCTGCTCAATAGCGGCACTACGCCATGTCGTACATCTGCCCTAATCCCAGCGCCCCATCCTCGGCGTTATAGTCCGGCCACTCACCCGCTACCCACGCGCCGTCCCCGCGGCGCCAGGTAGGCGTGTGGCCGAATAATCAGAACAACGCCAAGGAAGCACCCCATGAAGCCCCGTCATCCCTTGCTCAAGCCAATCCTGACCCTCGCAGCATTGGCCACCCTGGCTGGCTGCCAGACCGTCAAACCCACCGAAGACACCCTCAAGCAGCGTTCCGAAATCGCCCTCGGCGTGCCGGTGACCAAGGTCTCCAACGTGCGCAACGACAGCACCCTGACCTACTTCACCGCCACCACCGCCAAAGGCGAGTACGACTGCCAGATGCCGAGCGGCGCGATCGTTGCCGTCGCTGGCATGGGCCTGTACGACCCGACGCCGTCGTGCCTCAAGGAAGGCCAGCCGCTGATTCTGCGCTGAGCGACACTGTCCGCGTTTCCCCTTCAGCCCCGACGCCGGTCTAACCCACCGGCGTTGCTGGCTCCTCCCGCAAAGCCCGTAGGGCTGCACGCAGTTCGGCCGGACGTACCGGCTTGGACAAAATAGCGATATTCCGGTCATGTACTGCCGCCTGAATCCGTTCAATGTCGTGCCCGGTCATGATCAAGGCCGGCACTTGCCTGCCGCGTTGCGCGCGCAGGCTGTCGATGCAATCCAGCCCGGTGGCCTCTGGCCCCAGGTCGTAATCGGCGACGATCACATCACAGTCACTGCTCAGGCCCTTGGCCGAGCTTTCTGCCTGCACCTGGCAACCCCAGCGCCCGAGCAAGGCCGAGGTGGCCTGCAATACGTTGTGGTCATCTTCCACCAGGCACACCCGCAGCCCGGTCAGCAGGCCCGCCTGCAAGGCTGGGTCGACGCCGCTATGCGCCGCCCGCGGCGCTACCCGCGCCAGCCCCTGCAGAGTCACGCTGGTACCATGGCCCGGACGCGAACGCAGGCTGACGCGCAGATCCATCAGCTGGGCCAAGCGCTTGACGATGGCCAGGCCCAGGCCAACCCCTTCGACATCCTTGTCGCGCATTTCGCGAATCCGGTAGAACTCCTCGAACACCTTGTCTTGATGTTCGGCGGCAATGCCGCGGCCTTGGTCATGAATCTCGATCTGCAAGTGATCGCCGCGCTGGCGTACGCCAATCAGCAGCGGCCGCTGTGCGGCATACTTGAAACTGTTGGACAGCACGTTCTGCACCATGGTGGCGAGCATGCCTGGGTCAGCCAAGGTCCAGTGCCGACCGGCGCGCAAACGCATATCCACCCCCGCCCAGCGCGCAGCTTCGGCGTTCTGGCGCAGCAACTCGCGCAAGAATGGCTGCACAGCGAAGGTTTCGTACTTGGGTTGCACCCGGCCGTTGTCGAGTGTGTACAGGTCGAGAATCGAGCGAAACAGCTGGGAGACGTTGAGCAAGGAGCGATCGATATTGTCCACCAGGCGCCGTTCTTGCTCACCCAACTGCCCTTCGCGCAGGCAGGCGGTGAACAAGCCGATGGAATGGATGGGCTGGCGCAGGTCGTGGCTGGCCTGGGCAAGGAACCGCGATTTCTCGCGGGTGGCGAGCATGGCCAGTTCCGAGGCCTTGCGCGTGCGCTCCAGCAGCAGGTGGGCATAGATCGGGATCAGTGTGCTGGTGGTCAACAGCATCAACACCATGAACGGCTGCTGCTGCCAATACGGCGTGATCTGGTACACCACCAGCAACGCCGCCAGCGCCAGCACCGTGGCGATGGCCAGGTAGCGCGAGCCGAAGCGCATGCCGTTGCCCAGGTTCACCCAGACCATCACCGCATACAGCGGCAAGGCCGCCTCGCCGCCGACCACCAGGCCAAAACAGGTGCCGGTATAGTCATGCACCATGCCCAGCACGCGCCGCCACGGGTAATGCCCAGGCCAATGGGCGATGGCCTGGCGAAAGCCGATCGATACCAGCAGGAACGCTGCGATGTAGTACAACACCGGCAGGTAGGTCTGGTACGTGCGCCCCGGCAGAAAGCCGAGCAACCCCATGTAGACCAGCGCGCAGGTCGCGACGATGATGCGCAGGTTGGCCTGGTCCAGTTCGTTATTCTTGTCAAAGTCCATTGCAAGCATCCTTGTGCGCCAGTCGACATCCGCGCCATGCGCGCCAGGAAGGCTGCGCAGGCAGGTGCTAAATTAGCATGACCCGGACAACGGGCGTTTTCAGGAGCGACAAGACGTGAGCTGCCGCATCATCGTCGCGGACGACCATCCGCTATTCAGGGAAGCCATGGTCCGTACCGTGCAACGGATATTACCGCAGGCTTGCCTGGAGGAAGCGGGCAACCTCGGCCAAGTGCTGGAGCTGATCGATCACGGCGATACGCCGGATACGCTGATTCTCGACCTGCGTTTCCCCGGCCTGACCTGCCTTGAGCGGTTGGCTGCGCTGCGCAAGCAGTTGCGCCGCACCTCGCTGATCATTGTCTCGATGGTCGATGAACCGGAGCTGATCAGCCAGGTGATGGCCGCCGGCGCCGACGGCTTCATCGGCAAGAGCATCACCCCCGAGGAACTCGGCGCGGCGATCCTGGCCATCCGTGAAGGTGAAGTCGTGGTCAAGTACCAGCCTTCTGGCCTGCTGCCCGCGCTGGGCGCAGAAAGCGAAGTCGAACAACTCACCCAGCGCCAGCAAGACGTGCTGCGCCTGATCGCCCAAGGCAAGACCAACAAGGAAATCGCCCGCGAGTTGGATATCTCGCCGTTCACCGTGCGCATTCATGTGTCCTCGCTGTTGCGCACGCTGAATGTCTCGTCGCGTACAGCCGCTGCGGTCAAGTACACCGGCACCTGATGCCGCTGGTCGGGCTCGTGTGACTGGCCATGGAGCATTGAAGGTGCTGAGCGGTTCTCAATTGTTGAGGGGCTTTCAGATTTAGGTCCGTTTTGCGGCCCTTCGCGGGCGAGCCTGCTGCCACAGGTACCGCGCTGTTCTCGGGGTAAGCGCTGTACCTGTGGCAGCGGGCTTGTCGGGCAGCAAAGCGGACCCAAAGGAGGTGTTATGAGCAAGACTCTGAACATGGGCGGCGGCAATGTCGAGGACGACTGGCCAGAACTGCAACCTGATCGGCGCAACGACCGCGCTGATGATCCCGATGCCGATCCGAACCTCACCGATGAGGAAGAAAATCGCCCCGGCGTGCCGGCTAGCGATCCTGAGTCCGGTGCATGAGCTGAAAATGACTGGGGCCGCAATCAGCGGCCCCAGGGTCAAGCAATAGGCGAAGTGGCCTGGGCATCGTCGCCGCTGGAGGCCTCGACCGGGGTCGGCCTACTGCCCGACAGGCGCCAGTTCACCTCACTGATTCCATAGCGTTCAGCCATGGGCCGGCTGACCTTGCGAATCTTCTCCCGCCCAAACTTGGGAATGATGCCAATACCGGCATCGCAACTGGCCCAATGCCAAGCCTCGGCATTGTCCATCCGCTCCAGGCGAATAATGAAGCTACGCGGCTCGCCATGCAGCCGGTAGTCGATGATGTACAGCTGTGGGTTTGGCATCTGTGGGGCCCTCCTCTTCTCCATGGATGACAAGCCAATGGATCAGGGATTTACGTGAAAATTCAAAAGATTGTCGAACAACGTGAATGAGCGGTCAGGTGGCAAAAAGCCGCCCCCTTAACTGCCGGCCGGATCGAGCTGTAAAAACAGGC
This sequence comes from Pseudomonas sp. BT-42-2, assembly GCF_025847435.2. Lineage (NCBI taxonomy): Bacteria > Pseudomonadati > Pseudomonadota > Gammaproteobacteria > Pseudomonadales > Pseudomonadaceae > Pseudomonas > Pseudomonas sp. BT-42-2. Next base: position 26,839 of record NZ_JAOYTM010000002.1, on the reverse strand, counting down.
AATAGCCGCCCAATAGCACCCAAAACACCAGAAACAACCACGGCGCGCGAATCGAGAACATCAGCGACTTGCGATAGCCGCGGTGGCTCGATTCGGTCTCGCAGAACAGCGGCCAGTCGTCATAGGCCATACCTACGCTGGGCTCACTGCGCAACAGCTGGCTCTGCTTGAAGTGCCAGTGATCGATGATGCCGTAGGCGGCGCGAATGCCTGGCCAGGCGTTGAGCGAACTGAGCGCGCCCAACAGTGCAAGAAACGGTGGCACGATCAAGGTGAATTGCCCGCCCCATTTCTGGTTGAGATTGGCCATGCACGAGATGAAGGCAATCACCAGAAACGACTGCGCCGCCAGAAAGGCGTCGGTGCGGTTGGCCAGGATCGTGGTCTCGTACTGGATCTCGCGTCGATAGAACTCCAGCCGTTCACGCGGGCTTTCGAACAGCAAGCCTTGTTCTGGCGGGTGCAGATCCTCGCTGTTGACCGAAGTGATAATGCGTCGTGACATGCAATCCTCTCAAGGGTGAACGCTGAGCACTGCGTCTGCTGCCTCACCGGGCACCATGATCACCTTGCGGCAGCGTTCTTGTTGTTCATCGAACATCTCATAGCCGCGGATCGCGTCTTCCAGGGCGATGCGGTGGGTGACGATGGCTTCGGGGTTCAGGCGGCCGGCTTCGATATGTTCGAGCAGCTCCGGCAAGTAGCGCTGTACATGGGTCTGCCCCATGCGGAAGGTCAGGCCTTTGTCGAAAGCGTCGCCAAACAAGAAACCGTGGATAAAACCGGCGTAGACGCCAGGCACGCTGACCACGCCGCCGCGACGAACGGCTGCCATGCTCTGGCGCAACGCCTTGCCACTGCTGCCTTCAAGTTTGAGCGCGGTGAGCACCGACTCGGTGGTACTGCCTTTGGCTTCAAAACCCACGGCATCGATAACCGCGTCAACACCGCGCATGCCGCGGGTCTGGCGAATGATGGTGTCGGCCGGATCATCATCGTGGGAAAAGTCGATAGGGATCACGCCATAGGCATCACGGGCGTAGTCGAGGCGATAACCACACTCATCGACCATGAAGATCTGTTCAACCCCCAGCATCCGCGCGCAAGCCGCCGACAGCAGCCCAACCGGGCCTGCGCCGAAGATCGCCAGAGATGCGCCTTGGCCGACCTCGGCATTGAGCACCGCCTGCCAGGCAGTGGGCAGAATGTCCGAGAGAAACAGCACCTTGTCGTCCGCCAGGTGACCCGGCACTTTGAACGGCCCGACATTGGCCTTAGGCACGCGCACGTAATCAGCTTGGCCGCCAGGGATGCCACCGTACAGGTGGCTGTAACCAAACAGCGCCGCACCCGGTGGGATGGCCTTTTTGTTGAGGATGGCGCCGCGACCGGTGTTGGTGGTTTCGCATGCGGCAAACAGCTCGTGCTGGCAGAAAAAACAGCTACCGCAGGCAATCACGAACGGGATCACCACCCGATCGCCCGGGCTGACCGCGGTGACGTCGCTGCCTACTTCTTCGACGATGCCCATGAATTCATGGCCAAGGATGTCGCCAGACTCGACCGCTGGAATCTTGCCGCGGTACAGATGCAAGTCCGAGCCACAGATGGCCGTGGCGGTCACTCGCAGCACGATATCGTCATTTGCCTGAATCACTGGATCAGGCACGGTATCGACCCGTACGTCGCCAGCACCGTGGTAGGTCAATGCGCGCATGATCAGGTCTCCTTGGCACGAATTGTTCTCGTCATTAACTCCGAGCCTCGTGGCTGCCCTCGCGCTCAATCGCGGTCGCGTCTAACTGACGAGCGGCTCAGGCATGTACGCTCCATTGGCTGTCGTGATCCTCGATAGGCCGCTCATCGATGGCATGGATCATGCCGCTGGCCAATGCTTCGGCGGGTCCGAGGATGCGCGGATAAGCCATCAGATAGCGCTGTACATCGAGCGCTTCGGCCGCGCCCTGGGTACGCTCGGCGACAATCTCGGCGTACAGGCGCAGGTCGTAGTCCAGGCTCATGGCATATTCGGCCATGCGCGCGTGGTCGACCGAGCCATGCAACGTCCAATGAAACGGATGGAACAAGAATTTGCTCAGCGCGCAGGCCGTGCGATGGGCGCCAGCAAGGAAGATGATGTTGCCCATCGACTCCACCGTGCCCAGGTTATGGGTATGCACCGGTACCGGCAGCGAGCGCAGGAAGTTGTACAAGGTAAAGCCATAGCTGCACTCGCCGCCCATGGTGGCGATGTTGAGCTGCAGTACCTCAGGACTCTGCTGGAGGATGCGCGAGCAGGTATTGATCAGGTTGCCGCAGGTGCTTGAGTTGATCGGGCCGGTGAAGTGAACGATATGCCTGGCCATGCGTGCCTCCAGAGTCGGCGGGTCTTGCCCGGATGGGCGAACGCTCAATCGGATGTGTCCTTGGCGGATGCTTGATCGCCCTGCTCGCCCATGCGCTGGTACTGCTTGCGTAAGGCATGCAGCTGGGCGGGGTCCATGTCTTCCAGATCCAGCAGGGCCTTGTGCGCCTTGCGTGTGGTGCGCAGCAGTTCGTCGATCTTCACGTGCAACTCGTCGCTCTCGCGGTTCTGGGTGTTCTGGATCAGGAACACCATCAAGAAGGTGATGATGGTGGTCGAAGTGTTGATCACCAGCTGCCAGGTGTCGTTGAAGTCGAACAGTGGGCCGCTGATCCCCCAGATCAAGATCATCAACAAGGCGATGGCGAACGTAACCGGGCGTCCCGTGCAGTTGGCCAGCCATTGGGCGAAGCGATCGAACTTCATCGGCGTGTCCTCCAATGTCAGGCGAGCGATGAAACTCATTGCCCACCTTTGGTGGAATCGTCCGGCGCGGCAAAGTTCAACTCATGCACACCTGCAAGCCCGGGCCATTCGTCAAATCCTGCTGAACCCTGGGCGATGGGCAAAGGTCGCAACTCAAGGATCGCCTGATTCCCGTTCCAGGATTGAAGGAGGCAGTGTGAGCGAGATCCGTATCGGTATTTCAGGCTGGCGTTATGGCCCCTGGCGCAAAGATTTCTACCCCGAAGGGCTGCCCCAGGACAGCGAACTGGCGTTCGCCTCGCGGGCAGTCAACAGCATCGAGATCAATGGCTCGTTCTACAGCCTGCAAACGCCAGAGCGCTATCTTCATTGGGCTGAGCAAACCCCGCAGGACTTTGTGTTTTCGGTCAAGGGGCCGCGCTACATCACCCATATGCGCAGGCTTAAAGACATCGAACAGCCGCTGGCCAACTTTTTCGCCTCCGGCCCCTTACTGCTGGGCGACAAACTCGGGCCGATCCTTTGGCAGTTTCCACCGAACATGCACTATGACGAGGAGCGTTTCAGCCAGTTTCTCGAGCTGTTGCCGTTCGACCGCAAGGCCGCCCGGCGCTGTGCCCAGCATTGCGCCGAGCGCTTGCTGGGCAATGGCGGTAGCCAAGTCAAGGGAGACGCGCCGTTGCGCCATGCCGTCGAGATCCGCCACGAGAGCTTTCTCTGTGAGTCGTTCATCAAGCTGCTGCGCGCCCACAATGTCGCGTTGGTGGTCGCCGACAGTGCCGGCAAATGGCCCTACGTCGAAGACCTGACCGCCGATTTCGTCTATATGCGCTTGCATGGCGATGTCGAGCTGTACAGCAGCGGCTATACCTCGCGCGCCCTACGCCGCTGGCGCATGCGCGTCGAAGCCTGGAGCCAGGGTGAGCAGCCGGCAGATGCCCAGCTGATCAGCGCGCACGCGCCGCGCAAACGGCGGTCGCGAGATGTCTACTGCTATTTCGATAACGACCAGAAGGTCCATGCGCCCTATGACGCCCGCCGCCTGCTGGCCAAGCTCAATCTCGATGGTGAGCTGGTGACCGAGCCCGGAGTGGAACCGGAGGTTGAACTGTGAACTCAACGCTTACCGACCCGCGCCAGATCATCGACAGCGAGACAGCGGTGCATCGGCTCAATGTACTGACGATCAACGTGCACAAGGGCTTCACCTTCTTCAATCGGCGTTTCATCCTGCCTGAGTTGCGCGAAGCGGTTCGGGCCACGGGGGCTGACCTGGTGTTCTTGCAGGAGGTGCATGGCAGCCACGAGCGGCATGCCGAGCGCCATGCCGCCTGGCCGCAGACCCCGCAGTATGAATTTCTTGCCGACAGCATGTGGCCGCAGTTCGCCTATGGGCGCAATGCGGTGTATCCCGACGGTGACCACGGCAACGCGCTGCTGTCGAAGTTTCCCATCAGCGAATACCACAACCTGGATGTGAGCATTGCCGGCAACGAGCAGCGCGGTTTGTTGCATTGCCGCCTGCAAGTGCCTGGGCATGAGCAGGTGCATGCCATCTGCGTGCATTTGGGCTTGCGCGAAGCCCATCGCCAGCGCCAGGTACGTTTGCTGTTGGAGTTTCTTGACAGCCTGCCAGCCAAGGCGCCGGTGATCGTCGCCGGAGACTTCAATGACTGGCGGCTCAAGGCCGATGCGCTGCTATCGGAGCGGCTGGTGGAGGCGTTCGGCGAGCACTTTGGCACGCCCGCCCGCAGCTTTCCGGCACGCCTGCCGCTACTGCGGCTGGACCGCATCTACCTGCGTAACGCCATGCCCTGCAAAGCCCAGGTGTTGGCCAAATACCCGTGGTCGCACTTGTCTGACCATGCGCCCTTGGTTGCGGAGGTGAGCCTGTGAAAACCCCTTGGACAGACGGCAACAGCGTACAGCTGCTGATCAATGGCGAGGAGTACTACCCACGCGTGTTCGAGGCCATGGCCCAGGCGCGTGAAGAGATTCTGCTGGAAACCTTCATCATCTTCGAGGACAAGGTCGGCCAGCAGTTGCAGCAAGTCCTGATCGACGCTGCCAAGCGCGGCGTGCGGGTCGAAGTGGCGGTCGACGGCTACGGCACAGCGGACCTGACCGATCAGTTCATCGCGGCCATGACCGAGGCGGGGGTCAGTTTTCACGCTTTCGATCCGCAGCCGCGGCTGGTCGGGATGCGCACCAACCTGTTTCGTCGCTTGCACCGCAAGATCGTCGTGGTCGACGGCGAGCGGGCGTTTATTGGCGGAATCAACTACTGCCTCGACCACTTGGGCGAATTCGGGCCGATGGCCAAGCAGGATTACGCCGTAGAAGTCACAGGGCCGGTGGTGGCCCAGGTACACGCGTCCAGTCGACGGCTGCTGGCACCCGTCTTGGAACCGCCAAGCCAGGTGCGGCCAGTCACAGCGCCTACCGGCAACGCCAGTGCGGTATTGGTGGAGCGCGACAACAACCGCCACCGTACCGACATCGAGCAGCAGTACCTGCAGGTATTTCGCCAGGCCCAGCGGCGGATTGTAGTGGCCAATGCCTACTTCTTCCCCGGCTATCGCTTGCTGCGAGAACTGCGCAATGCCGCCCGCCGCGGGGTCGAGGTGACCTTGATCCTGCAAGGGCAACCGGACATGCGCTGGGTCCGGGCGCTGTCCCGGCTGCTCTACAACTACCTGCTGCGCGATAACGTGCGCATTCACGAGTACTGCCAGCGGCCGCTGCACGGCAAGGTTGCGCTGGTCGACGAGGAGTGGTCGACGGTCGGCTCGAGCAACCTCGACCCGTTGAGTCTGTCGCTCAACCTGGAGGCCAATCTGCTGATTCGCGATCGCGCCTTCAACCAGATGCTCTACCAGCACCTCCACGAGCTGGCCATGCAGCAATGCAAGGCGGTCACCCTGGAGCGGATGATTCGCGGCTATTGGTGGCGAGCGCCGTTGATTTTCATAGGTTTCCACCTGACCCGCTGGTTCCCCCGCGTCGCCGGCTGGTTCCCGGCCCATCGCCAGCGCCTGCAATCGCTGCAACCGGACACTGATAGCCACGCCAACTTTCACGAGGGTAAGACCTGATGCAGACCAAGCGCTGGCATACCTGGGCCAAACGGCTGTTCACCGTGGCGTTCCTGATCCTGATTCCTGTGCTGTTGTATACCCTGGCGCGCAATCTGGACTGGAACGAGGTGCGCCAATCGTTGCTCGCCTATAAACCCAGTACCCTGGTGATCGGCCTGGTGCTGGCGTTATGCAGCTATCTGGTATTTGCCAGCTACGATCTGCTCGGCCGGGCCTACACGGGTCACCCGTTGCCGGCGCGCCAGGTATTGCCAGTGGCGTTCGTCTGCTATGCCTTCAACCTCAATTTCACCACCTGGGTGGGTGGCGTCGCCCTGCGTTATCGGCTGTATGGCCGGCTAGGGCTGGATACCGCGACCATCACCAAGATCCTCACCCTGGGTCTGCTGACCAACTGGATGGGCTACATGCTGCTCGCTGGCGTGGTGTTCTCTTCTCGGCAGGTCAAGTTGCCGGACAGCTGGGCAGTAGGCGTTACCGGGCTGCAGCTGATCGGTTTTCTGCTGTTGGCTATCGTTACCGGATACCTGCTGGCCTGCGCCTTTGCCAAGCGGCGTACCTGGCAGTGGCGTGAGCATGAGATCACCCTGCCCTCGTTGCGCCTGGCGCTGTGTCAGGTAGCACTGGGGGCCAGCAACTGGGCCTTGATGGCAGCGCTGATTCATTGGCTGTTGCCGCATGAGCTGTTCTACCCCTCGGTGCTGGGTATTTTGCTGATCAGCTGTGTGGCCGGTGTAGTGGCGCACATTCCGGCGGGCCTGGGAGTGCTCGAGGCGGTGTTCCTCGCCCTGCTCCATGGGCAGTTGGGCCAGGGTACGCTGGTGGCGGCGCTGCTTGGCTATCGCACCTTGTACTACTTGATTCCGCTACTGCTGGCGGTGGTCGCCTATCTGGTCCTGGAAAAGCGCGCCAGGGCCATGCGCCAGCAGGGCAAGGCGACATTGCGCAAGACCTGAACAAGGGCCGACGGCCCAGGAGGTTAGCCATGCGTGTCCCTGTTCTGCTGTTGGTGCTGGCAAGCTTGACCAGTACCCAGGTGCTGGCCGAGGCCTGCGATGTGATCACGCGTTCGTCCAGCGAGGCGGTCACGCCGGTCGACCGACATACCTGCTACAGCTACAGTAACATGCCTGCCGAAGCGATCAACTGGTCATGCAGCAATGAAAGCAAGGACATGCTCAGCACCGAGAAGCATAAGGTCGCCCGCTGCGCCGACGGCAGCGTTGGCAGCTGCATCGCGCCGTTGACCCAGGAATCACTGGCCAATCCGAAAGCCGCCGGCAGTGACCAACCCTCGACCCGGCCAGCCCTGTCCAAGGATGCGCGGGTGATCACCTACTACTACGACACCCCAAGCCTGGGGCAGGCGCGTAACGATTGTGAGCGGAACAATGGTATCTGGCAGACTCACTGACCGGTGAGATGGCTGTTGGGGCCGCTTTGCGGCCCTCGCGGGCGAGCCCGCTCCCACAGGGACGGCGGCGAGCCAAGATAGCGTCGTATCAGAAAGATACCTATTTTGAAGTCCACGCCGTCCCTGTGGGAGCGGGCTCGACCGCGAAGGGCCGCAGCGCGGCCCCAAAAACTTAGGTCTGCTCAGATGGATCAGGCTTGCCGCAGGAACAACCACCCATCCGGCACCGTTCACCATTACGATGCCCCGTGGCACAGGCTTCACAGCAATAGGCCTTGCCTCCTTGCTGCACGGCATTGGCGTCTACCGGGCAATTGCAGTGCGGGCAGGCGCAGCGTTGATCGTTCATGGTCAGCTCCTTTTCTCTTCATCGTGCGAATCAACCGGCGAAACCTCATCGGTCCAAGGCTCGCCGTCCAGCGGTGCTGAGCGGGCCAGCTCTGCTTCATCCAGGCCAATCCCACCACCAATCTCATTGGCCTCGACTTCGCGCAGAGTTTGATCAGCCGGGCCATCGCCGTCTCCCAGTTCATCGGCATCGCGGGCACCGGTCTCGTCATACAAGGTGTCGGGGCTCAGATCGTCGAGGGTGACGTTGTCCTCGTGCAGGCTGTCGCTCAGGGCCTCACCGCCGGTCATGCCACTCTCGGCAACCCGCCGCGCTGGGTATTCGTGGTCCACTTCGCGTTCCGCACGCTCATCGCCAATGCGTCCCTGGCGCTGGTCCTTGCGCTCGTCGAAATCCAGTTCGTGGACGCTGCCCATACGGTCCTCGGTGTCGTCGATCTCGACCTGAGGGCGGTTTTTCCGATCATCTGGCTGGGCCATCTTGGTTCTCCGGCAAAGGGTTCACTCGGTCGACTGCCAAGCCCGGGCAATGATTCAGAGTTTCTGCCAGGTGGCGCCCGCCAACAGATTGAACTCTGTCTGGCGCCGGCCTCTCCCACCTCTAGAGACTCGCCAATCGTCCCGGAGCTGGTCATGGCCAAACCCTTGCAGGAGTACCAACGCAAGCGCGACTTCAGCGCTACCCCTGAGCCTGCGGGCAAGCGCCAGCGCGGCAAGCAGGTGCATGCCTTGCAGTACTGCATCCAGAAGCACGATGCCAGCCATCTACACTATGACTTTCGCCTGGAGCTCGATGGCACGCTGAAAAGCTGGGCCATTCCCAAGGGGCCGTCACTCGATCCGAAGGTCCGGCGCCTGGCCGTGCACGTTGAAGACCACCCGCTCGATTACGCCGATTTCGAGGGCAATATCCCCGAGGGGCACTACGGGGCGGGCGATGTGATCGTCTGGGACCGCGGCATTTGGGAGCCGGAAGGCGATCCGCATGCCAGCTACGCCAAGGGCAAGCTGCGCTTTCGCTTGCAAGGAGAAAAGCTCTCCGGCGTGTGGAACCTGTTTCGCACTCATCTGGCAGGCAAGAAAGAACAGTGGATGCTGGTCAAGTCGCATGACGGCGAGGCGCGCAGCGAAGCCGAATACAGCATCGTCGAGGCGCAACCCGATAGCGTGCTCAGTGATCGCACGCTGGTGACCCGGCGCGCCAAGGTCGCCGACCAACCGGCCAAGCGCCCCGCTGCCAGCCGCAAGCGCGCCACCTCTCCAGCCAAGACAGCGTTGCCTGATCATCTGCAGCCGCAACTGGCGACCCTGGTCGACTCCCCACCCAGTGGCGATTGGCACTATGAGGTGAAATTCGACGGCTACCGGATTCTGGCCCGCATCGATGGCGATGACGTGCGCCTGTTCACCCGCAACGGCCATGACTGGAGCGCGAAGATGCCGCATCAGGTCCAGGCCCTGCGCAAGCTCAAGCTCAAGTCCGCCTGGCTGGACGGCGAAATGGTGGTCACTGGCGACAACGGCGTGGCTGATTTTCAAGCGTTGCAGAACGCCTTCGACACCGAGCGCGACGAGCAGATCAGCTATTACCTGTTCGACCTGCCGTTCTTCGATGGCCAGGACTTGCGCCAGACGCCGCTGCAGGCGCGTCGCGAACAGCTTGCCAAGCTGTTGAAGAAAGATCGCAGCGATGTACTCAATTTTTCTGCCGATTTCGATGAGCCAGTGCAGTCGTTGCTCGACAGTGCCTGCCGCCTGGGGCTTGAAGGGCTGATTGGCAAGCGCCTCGACAGTCCCTACGTCAGCCGGCGCAGCAATGACTGGATAAAGCTCAAGTGCCAACAGCGCCAGGAGTTCGTCATCGTCGGCTACACCGACCCCAAGGGCAGCCGCAGTGGCTTTGGCGCCTTGCTGCTGGCGCTGCATGACAGCGACAGCGGCGCGCTGCGCTATGCCGGCAAGGTCGGTACAGGCTTTACCGCCACCACCCTTGCCAGTATCCATGCCCGACTCAAACCCCTTGAGGTCGGCAAACCCGCCCTGGCCAAGCCACCCACAGGCGCCGAGGCGCGTGGAGTGCATTGGTTAAAGCCGACGCTGCTGGCCGAGGTCGCCTATGCCCAGATGACCCGCGACGGCGTGGTGCGCCATGCGGTGTTCCATGGCCTTCGCGACGACAAGCCAGCGCAGTCGATCGACCTGGAACGCCCGGCGAACCAAGCCGCCAAGACCAAGGAGAACACGCTTTTGAGCGACCTGCACCTGACCCACCCCGAGCGGGTCATCGACGCCACCACGGGTGTGACCAAGCGCGAGATCGCCGAGTACTACGCTGACGTCGCCAAGTGGCTCATGCCCCAGCTGAAAAACCGCCCCGTGGCGCTGATCCGCGCCCCAGAGGGGCTGAGCGGCGAGCTGTTCTTTCAAAAAAATGCCGGCCAGCTGCACATCCCAGGCGTGCTCAGTTACGACAAAGCCAAGGCTGGCCAGGCGGCGATGGTCCTCAATCGGCCTGACTCGTTACTGGGCGCGGTGCAGATGAACATGCTCGAACTGCACACCTGGAACGCCACCGACAAGGATTTCGACAAGCCCGATCGGTTCGTTCTGGACCTCGACCCAGACCCTGCGCTGCCGTGGAAATCCATGGTCGAGGCGACCCAGTTGACCCTGACCCTGCTCGATGAGCTGGGTTTGCAGGTGTTCCTCAAGACCAGCGGCGGCAAGGGCATGCACCTGGTCATACCGCTGAGCCGGCGCGACAGCTGGGACCAGGTCAAGGACTTCAGCCACGCCATCGTCGACTACCTGGCCAAGCTGTTTCCGGATCGGCTCAGCGCGGTGTCAGGGCCGAAAAACCGCGTCGGACGGATCTTCATCGACTACCTGCGCAACGGCAAAGGCGCCACCACCGCGTGCGCCTATTCGCTGCGCGCGCGCGAAGGGCTGCCGGTCTCGGTGCCGATCTGGCGCGAAGAGCTGCCCCAGCTCAAGGCCGCCAATCAATGGACTATCAGCAACATTCGCGAGCGTCTGGCCGAGGTCGATGACCCCTGGGCGCAGTTAGGCAAAACCCGCCAGATGATTACCGCGCGGATGCGCAAGCAGCTGGGGTTGACGTGATGGAGCAGTGGATCGACCTGCTGCAATGGCCCGCCATGCTCCTGACCGTACTGGCCGCCTGGTGCATTGGCTCGCGCCAGCCTGGGCGGCGGCGACTGGGTTTTTGCTGCTTTATTACCAGCAACGTGCTGTGGGTGCTGTGGGGCTGGCAGATCCAGGCCTGGGCGCTGATCGTGCTGCAGTTCTGTCTGGCAGCCATGAACCTGCGCGGCTGGAAGAAAAACATGAGCATGGAGTCGCAGACATGAATATCTTTACAAATCTTGCCCCGCCACGCCTGGAAGGCCTGCTACAAGCATTCGCCGAGCGCGAGCAGCCACTGCTGCTCGAAGAGCAGCTAGCGCAGTTGATGCGGGCGTTGCAAGCCGCGCATCTGGATGTGCTGCCGTTGCCAGGTCAGGGCCAGACCCTGCAACGTTGGCAGATCCTGGCGCAAGTCGCTGGCTGCGACCTGGCACTGGCCAAGCTCTTCGAAGGGCACACCGACGCCCTGGCGATTCTGGCTGAATGCGGTGCACCGGAACTGGCAGATGATGGCATCTGGGGGGTGTACGCCGCTGAGCCGCCCGATGCGCGGGTAGAGATCGTCGACCGTGCCGGCGACCAGCTGCGTCTGCGCGGGCGCAAGGCCTGGTGCTCGGGTGCCTTGCAGATCGACCGCGCCTTGATCACTGCCTGGGACCAGGACAAGCAGCCGCAACTGGTGGCCATCGACCTGTCCGATCCGAGCCTGACCCTTGCGGCGGATCATTGGCAGGCGCTGGGCATGGCCAGCACTGCCAGCGCCGACATCCTCTTCGATGACTCGCTTGGCACAGCCGTGGGCCAACCCGGTCAGTATCTGGCCCGCCCGGGGTTCTGGCACGGCGGCGCAGGTATCGCCGCCTGCTGGTATGGCGCTGCGCAGGCGCTGGCCACGTATCTGCACGCGCATTGCGCAAAGCCGAGCCCCGAGCCGCACGCCGCGGCTCATCTTGGCGCTGTGGATGCGGCGCTCCTAGGCGCCAGCGCCGCCCTGCGCGAATGTGCCGGCTGGATCGACCAGCAGCCGACGGCCGACGCCAGTTTGCAGGTACGCCGCACCCGCGCCCAAGTCGAACAGACGGTGGACGGCGTGATCCACCACGTCGGCCGCGCCCTTGGCGCCACCCCGTTCTGCCGCAACAGTCACTTCGCCAGGCTCAGCGCCGACCTGCCGGTCTTTCTGCGGCAAAGCCATGCCGAACGCGATCTGGCTGCCCTTGGCGTACAGCTGGCGCAGCTGCCAACAGGAGCCTGGCAACTATGAGCGAGAACCTGATCCAGTCCAGTGCTGGCACCCCGTGGGCCGACTGGCAACACTCTGCACACCTGGCCCGGGCCAGTTGGATCGCCCCCCAGCAGCTATGTCCGCCAGGCCGCCGCCTGGTGCTGGTGGCACCGCACCCGGACGATGAAATCCTCATGGCTGGAGGTTTGCTGGCCAGCTTCAAAGGCCGTGAGCAGGAGCTGGTGCTGATCTCGGTCACCGATGGCGAAGGCAGTCACCCTCATTCGACACTGTGGACCGAGCATCGCCTACGCCGCCATCGCCCGCTGGAGAGTCGCCATGCCTTGCAGCAGTTGGAACTGGACCTGAACACCCTGGATTGGCGGCGGCTGAACCTTAAAGACGGCGCCCTGCCCCGTGATGAAGCATTTTTGGTCAATCACCTGAACCAGTTGCTCAAGCCCGACGACCTGATCCTGACCACTTGGCGCAACGATGGCCATTGCGATCACGAGGCGGTGGGCCGTGCTGCCGCTCAAGCGGCGCTGGCACGCAAGGCGCAGTTGGCCGAGGTGCCAGTATGGGCCTGGCACTGGGCAACGCCAGACGACTCGCGGCTGCCTTGGCCACGGGCGCACCGTATCCAGTTGGATGAGGCCGTTGTGGCCCGTAAGCGTCAGGCACTCGCCGCCCATGCCAGCCAGTTGCAGCCTGACGGCGACACGCCAGCGGTGCTGCCCCAACGCTTGCTCGATTGTCTTCTGCAACCCTTCGAATTGGTATTCCTATGAGCCTTGATGCGCAGTACTTCGCCCAGTTGTATGCCGGTAACGATGACCCCTGGGCCTTTCGTACCCGCTGGTACGAGCGGCGCAAGCGCGACCTGGTCATGGCCAGCCTGCCACGCCAATGCTACGAGCGGGTGTTCGAACCGGCCTGCGCCAATGGCGAACTCAGCGTATTGCTGGCCGATCGCTGTGCCAGCTTGCTGTGCCAGGACCTCGACCCCACCGCAGTCAACCTTGCCCGTGAGCGGCTGGCCGGAGTGGATCATGCCCGCGTCGAACAAGGCCACTTGCCCGCAGACTGGCCGGGGGAACGCTTCGACCTGATCGTGTTGAGCGAAGTGGGTTATTACCTGGACCCTACCGATTGGCTGCAAGTCATCGAGCAATCGGTCGCCAGCCTCGATTACGACGGCGGCCTGCTGGCTTGTCATTGGCGCCATCCGATTGCCGGTTGCCCGCAGGATGGCCGCCAAGTGCATGACCTGCTAGCCAAGCATTTACCGCTGTACCCCGTGCTGCGCCATGAAGAGGCCGATTTTTTGCTCGAATACTGGTCGTGCCAGCCCAGCGTGGTTGATCTGGATGAGAGGTGCGAATGATTGCAGTGATCATACCGGCGCATAACGAAGCCCGGCGTCTGGGGCGATGCCTGAAGTCGGTCAAGGCCGCCGCTCTGCTGGCCGAGCAGGCGGGCCATCGGGTCGAGGTGTTGGTCGTGCTCGATCGCTGCAGCGACGGCAGTGCCGCCATTGCGAGGCGCCATGGGGTCGACACGCTCGCCGTCGATGCGGGTAACGTGGGCGTTGCCCGGCGTGCCGGGGCGGCGCTGATGCTTGAACGTGGCGCCTCGTGGTTGGCCTGTACAGACGCCGACAGCCGCGTGCCCAGTCATTGGCTGTTGTGGCAGCTCGCCTGTGCCGCGGATGCGGTGTGCGGCACCGTGCACATCGAGCGTTGGCAGCCCTGGCAGAAGGCGGCGTTGCGCCAGCTGTATCGCAGCCGCTATGAAGCGCGTGAGGGGCATCGGCATATCCACGGGGCGAACCTGGGCGTGTGCGCCAAGGCGTATGCGAAAGTGGGCGGGTTCGCGCCGTTGCCGGCACATGAAGATGTGCACCTGGTACGAGCGTTAGAGGCCCATGGAGCGCAGATCGTCTGGACGGCCAAGCACAGTGTCGCGACCAGTAGCCGGCGGGACAGCCGTGCCCGCGAAGGGTTCGGGGATTATCTGGCGGGGTTGGAAACTGTGAGTATTTGAGGGGCTGTGCTGGCCTCTTCGCGGGCAAGCCCGCTCCCACAGGGATCGCGGTGTTTTCAGGTCTGCGCTGTCCTTTTGGAGACGCAAGCACAGCGCGCACTGGAAATCACGTGAAACTGTGAGTGTTGAGGGGCTGTGCTGGCCTCTTCGCGGGCAAGCCCGCTCCCACAGGGATTCGCGGTGTTTTCAGGTCTGCGTTGTCCTTTTGAAGACGCAAGCACAGCGCGCACTGGAAATCACGTGAAACTGTGAGTGTTGAGGGGCTGTGCTGGCCTCTTCGCGGGCAAGCCCGCTCACACAGGGATTCGCGGTGTTTTCAGGTCTGCGCTGTCCTTTTGGAGACGCAAGCACAGCGCGCACTGGAAATCACCTAGGTCCCTGTGGGAGCGGGCTTGCCCGCGAAGAGGCCGATACAGCCCCCATCAGATCAAGAAGCTTTGCGCGTGCGCTTGGCTGGTTTCTTGTCAGTTTCTTTGGCCGGTGCAGCCTTCTTCTTCGGCGCAGGCGCCCCCTTGCCACCCAGGCTGCGTTTGAGCAGCTCGGTCAAGTCGATGATATCGGCGCCTTTCGAGGCGCCCTCGCCTTCGGCTTTCTCCACCACGCTGATCTTGCCCTTGCTGGCCTTTTCTTCGACCAGGTCCATGATGGTCTGGCGGAAGGCATCGTGATACTCGTCAGGGTTCCACGGCCCGCTCATGTCCTGCACCAGCCGCTTGGCCATGTCCAGCTCACGCTTGTCGAGCTTGCTGTCGGTCACGCTCTTGTCCAGCTCCAGGGTATCGATACCGCGCACTTCCTCGGGCCAGCGCAAGGTGATCATCACCAGCGCATCTTCCAGCGGCCGCAGCAGCGCCAAGTGTTGCCGGGTGTGCAGGACCACCGTGGCCAAGGCGACCTTGCCGGTGCTTTCCAAGGTCTCGCGCAGCAAGGCATAGACCTTGCCGCCACGCCGGTCCGGGCTCAGGTAGTAAGGGGTATCGAAGTGCTGCAAGGGAATCTCACTGGCCTCGACGAACGAAAAGATATCGATGGTCTGGGTCGCTTCCGGCCGGGCGTTGCGGATTTCTTCTTCGCTGATGATCACGTAGCGGCCTTTCTCGTACTGCACGCCCTTGACGATGTTGTCCTTGTCGATTTCCTTGCCGGTGGCCTTGTTCACCCGTTTGTAGCCGACCGGGTCCATGCTGCGCTTGTCCAGCCAGTCGAAATCCACCCGCTCGGTACGCACGGCGGTGTTGAGGGTGACAGGGATGTGCACGAGGCCGAAGCTGATCGCGCCTTTCCAGATTGCCCGGGCCATGGTCGTTCAGCTCCTAGGGTTGGCAGGGTTGGCCAGACTGGCAGTAGCGCAAGGCGCCGCAACGTTCGCAGCATTGACACTGTAGCCCGGCAATTTCACCACTGAGCGTGCTGCGCCACTGGCAGCCACGCAGCAGGCAGAGGAGTTTCATCAGCCACCTCCTTGACCCGCGCTGTCGCGGGCTCTTACTTGCACTGACTGCGCGCTGGCACGAAGGTTTACTCGTATTGCCCTATGGCAGCGGATTTGCGCCGCTGGCGCAGCTACGGCCTTCGGCCAGCACCTGAGCGACCACCTGACGCAATGCCCTGGTGCTGTCCAGCCCGGCGCCACGGGCCTGTGCCAGGCACCTGAGCTGGCGATCGGCACTGGTGCCTTGCTCGAGGATGTTCAGACCATGGATGAAGGCTCGTTCGGCATCCGCGGTATCCGGTGGGTGCTGGCTGCGCAGTTGCGCCAGCCAGGCTTGGGCAGTGACCGGTTGTTGCTGATGAACGCCGAGGAACTGGCCGTGGCGGCCGTAGCGCAGCGCCCGCCAGTAGTTTTCCTGGGTGATCCAGTGCTGCTCACGGCTGAGCGGCAAGGGGCTGTAGTGCGCCATGGCGCACTGCTCGACCAGGTGACGAAATACCGCAGCGATGGCCAGTGCGTCGTCCAACTGCGGGCAGGCATCGCAGATGCGCAGCTCGACCGTTGGATAGCGCTGCGACGGCCGTATCGCCCACCAGAACGCGCCGTCCTTGGCCAGGGCACCGGTGCGCTGGTGCAAGGCGCGGTAGCGCTGGTAGGCCGCCCAGTCGGCCAAGGGCTCGGGCAGGCCCATGTGCGGCCACTCGCCACAGATCACCCGCCGATAACTCATGTAGCCGGTGTTCTGCCCGCTCCACAACGGCGACGAGGTGCTCATGACCAGCAGCAACGGCAACCAATACAGCACGCGGTTGATCAACTGCATGCGATCGCAGCCGGGCGGCACGCCGACATGCACGTGCAGGCCAGACAACAGACTGCGCTTGGCTACCTGTTGATAATCGTCGAACAACTGCTGGAAGTGCGCCGAGCTCCGCGGTCGTTGACGCCGCCAATGGGCGCTGGGGTGGCTGGCAGCGCAGTAGAGGCCAGCGCCCTCCTCGGCCAGTGCTTGGTTCAGGCGTTGCCGGTATTCAACAAAAAAGCCGCGTGCCTGGTGCAGGTTGGCAAACACCGGTGAGGCGATTTCGATCTGGCAGCGAAACATTTCTTCGGCAAAGTAGCTGCCGGCGACCTCCCGGCAGCGCCTGGCTATCGCTGGCGAGGGTGAACCCAGCACACGACCGCTGGCGAGGTCCACCAACAGGTATTCCTCCTCGATGCCAAAGGTACATGGCCGGTACATGGCCCGTCAGCCAATGCGGGTAACGCGCAAGGCAACCGCGGCGATGCGCTCGACCTGCTCATAGCCACGCTCAAGCAGTTGCTCGCCAAATACATCCGGATCCAGTTCTTGATACAGCCAACTCCAGCGCGGCCCCGCCAGGCGTTGGCGGGCGGCTTGCAGCAGGGCATCGCGCCCTTCGACGATGGCAACGCCAGTGTACAGTAGCAACGTCCCGCCAAGGCTCAGCCGTTGGCAGGCTTGCTCGATAATCCGCATCGACAGCTCAGCGCCGAGCGCAGCGCCACCATGACGATATTGACGCTGCTGGGTATCGAGCATGTACGGCGGGTTGGCGACGATCAAGTCGAAGCTGCCCGTCAGCCCTTGTAGCAGGTCGCTTGGCTCGACGGACACGTTGCTGAGCCCGGCCAACGCGGCATTGATCGCGGTGTAGCGCAGCGCCAGCGGGTTGATGTCGACCGCACTGACTTGGGCATGGGGCGCGGCCTGGGCAATCAACAGCGCACCAATACCCGCGCCGCAGCCGATATCCACGGCGTGCTGGACCGGCTCGGGGCTGCGTTGTAGATGATCGCCAATGACCTGGGCGAAGCGGTAGCTGTCCGGGCCGAAAAACACCGAATCACTGGCCTCGGTGGGATAGGCCGAGTGCACCAGCAGCAGCTCGTCCAGGTTCGACCAGCGGACCTTGCTGCGCAACAGCTCAGCCTGTTGCTCGACAACCTGCGCAGTGTGTAGCAGCGCCAGTTCATCGGCAGACATCAGCGAGGGAGCAAACGGTCGGCTCCAGCCAAACACATCGCGCACATTGTGCGCCTGCTCGGCGCCGGGGCGAGCGTTGTTGCGCGCATGGGTGGCGGGGGTGACGCAGGTAAAGCGGTAGCCATCGGCGCGCAAGCGTTGGCCCAGCTGGAGCAGGGCTTGATCAGCGTGGATTTGCGCCTGGGACAGTTGCATCAGTGCGCGCCCTCCTGGGTAAGCCCGGTTGCGCGGATATAAGCCTGGGTGGCCAGCAGGCCTTCTGGCAATGCGTGGCGGTTGCCAGCCATCCGCTCGATCAGCACGTCAATAGCCTCGGGTGCAGGGTCGGCCACCAAGGGTTGCACGGATGCTTCAGTTTCCCAGCTGCCGGGTATCAGCCGGCGTGGTCTGGGCCCTTGCCAGTCACCGGCGATCCAGTCGTACCAGAGCTGCTTCTCGTACGCGCTGAAGACCCCGAACATGGCGGCCGAGGGGCCTTCGATCAAACCCCAGAAGCGGCTTTGATCCGGCGCTTGATTGCGCTTGATCCAGCCTTGCGCTTGCATCGCTTGGACGAACTCAGCGATCGCCTCTGGACCTGCCAACCACTGGTTGACCGTACGGCCTTGCAGCTTGCAATGGTCAGAGTGCATGAACTGGCCAAATCCACGCTTGCGCTCCAGCGCTGCGAACAGCTCGCCCTGTAGGTCAAAACGGGCTATCAACTCGGCGGCCGGAACGCCTAGGTCATTCAAGCGATAGCCGTGTCGCACGCGTTGGTAGAACGCCTGCGCGTCGGATTGCGGACACAGTTGCAGCAGGGCCTGGATCGAGCGCTGGGCATGGCCGCTGGCGGCATTGTCGATGGTGACGTGGAGCTGGAAATAGTGGCCGTCGATACCCAGTTCAGCCAGCTCATAGGTGGTGATCAACAGGTGCAGCGGCGGTTGTTCGTAGCCCAGGTTGTAGCCGATCACTTCAGCCAGGAACTGCTCGGTGTTCTGCCCCAAGGCCAATTGCACAGCGCCTTGTAAATAGCAGGCGTCGTCCAGCGCAATCGACTCAAGGCAACCCAGGCGACTGAGCAGGCGCTGGTAGATCAACACATGGTTACAGCGCGAATCGCCGTCGCCCAGCTCTTCCAGATAAGTGCGGATCAGGCCGTGGTAGCGTGGGTCGCGCCACTGGTGCAAGGTGCCGTGCAACCAGGCGCCATCGACCGCCTTGGTCGGAGCGACGTGCTGCAAGTACCACAGCGCCTGCGCCCGGTTGGCGAAATATCGCCGGGGTTCGCCCTGGCGGCGCTGTTGGAGATAGGTAGCGTAGTCACGCGCGACCCGGGCAGCGGCGTGTGCGCTCCACTGCGCCAGTTGCTGCGGATCATCAGGCAGGTCATCAGGCAATTGCGCGGCTCGTTGCAACTGTCCGGCGAGCCACTGCGCACCGTTTTCGCCTTGCAGCAAGGCGAGGTAGCGCTGTTGTACGTTGCTGCTCTGGGCCGGTACCAGCAGGCCAGTCTTGCGGGTCATCACCGTCATGCCTGACTCCTTGCCCAACTACGGACGTTTGGTGTCTTGGGGGATCGGCTCAGGGCCGGGGGTTGGCTGCGGTGCAGGTTGATCGGGTTTTTGCATTTGCAGTGAAGGCTTGCTTTGGTCGGCGTCTTCGGCCGGATGATCGGTGTCTCGGTCAAAGCAACCGCCAAGCAGCGCAAGGCTGCTCAACAGGCAAACGGTAGGTACCAGGCGCATGGGCTGTCCTCCTGCGAAGAAAAACGCAGTGCCGCGCAAACGGCACTGCGTGCTTCATTTACGAGCGGCCACCTTTGCGGCCCGACTCGCTGCGGTCGGTAGTGGTGCTCGATTGCTGGCCGCCTTTACGGCCGGCTTCGGAAGCTTTCTGCCGGTCATTGGCGAAATTGCCAGGGTTCTTGGTACCGCCCTGACTGCCCGACTTGCCACTTTCTTTGTTAGCCATGGTCATGAACCTCATGAGGCTTAGGAAAATGCACAGCGCTGCGCCGTACATAGTGTGGGAGTACGGCGATAAGCGTGGATTCGCTTTATTTCCTAAGCGGCCTGACCGGCGGCATTAAATAAGCCCCAGGCGCTTATTTGGTGCGCAAGGCTTGCACGCTACCAGGTCAGCACTGCGCCCACGGCGAAGGTGTCAGTGTCCTCGTTCTGCGCATCGCCTTCATGGCCATCGATCTCGAACTGATTGTACTCGGCGACCAATGTGAGGTTGTCATTGATATCGTGGAACAAGGCAATACCGCGGGTTTGATAGTCGGCCCCGGTATTGACCGCGCCATTGCCATCATCCTCGGTCTTGCCATACGACAGCGCCAGACGGTTCTTGCCCAAGCGATACGAGCCCTGCAGCAGGTAGCCCTTGCTGTCGACCTCGCGCAGGGTCGCCTCGCCGGCGTTGTTGGTGAAAAACGGGTTGATGCCTTTGGCAGTGAAACCTGAGCCGGTCAGGGAAAACGCCCCCATTTTGGCCTGCACACCATAGCCCAGGCCCTTGGAGGTCACCGACTCGACCGTGCTGTCGGTGTTGTCGGAGGTCTGGTAGCTGCCGTTGAGCCAGCTGTAGATCTGCGCCCCGGCCAGGTCGAACTGGTAGGTGATCTCGCTCTCGGTGCGCGGGTTTTCCTGATAGGCCTTGCCCACCGCGCTGTCATCGTTGGTATCGACCGGGTCCATGATGCCCACAGCGATGCGCAGGCCGTCCATTTGCGGGCTGCGGTAGGTGATCTGCGAGGTCGGGAACGGGTACGGGTAACCGCTGCCGATGTTGCCGAACGAGACCCCGCCGCCGTCCACCAGGCCCAGGGTGTCGCTGACCTGACCGTAACCGGCGAGCAGTTCATCGAGGAGGATGTTGGAACGGGCGAACAGGCCGAAATCCTTGCCGATCAGCACTTCGCCCCATTCGGGGTTGGCCACGGTGCCGTAGAACTGGCGCACATCGATGGCGGTGTCGGTGCCGTTGGTCTCGCTGTCGTTGATGGTGACCCAGAACGAGGCGCGCCCGCCGAGCTTGAGGTCGTCGATCTGGCGGGTCATGTTGAAGCCCAGGGTGTTGGGTAAAAAGCCCATTTTCACCCGCGATTGGCGGCGGTCGTACTGCTCGCCAGCCCGGTCGATATCGCTGTTGACGTAGAAGGCGTTGATGTAGCCGTCGGTGGAAAAGGTGGTCTGGTCCTTGTCATAGAGCATGATCTCGGCGCTGGCCATTGGGCTCAGGGCCAGGCTGGCAAGGCCGCCAAGCAGCGGCAGGATAAGGCGTTGGGCATTGTTATTGTTGTGCATGGCGCGCTCCGCAATCGGTAGGGACGAGTGTCGGGCCGATTATCGAAAGCGCGTGCGCCCTGCCCTACGCTGCCTTGGCAGCGATTGGCCAGTGCCTTGGCCGGGCGCGAGTGGATGGCGCACAGCGAACTAATCCCTTGTCCGCCCGTGTCACCCGGCTAAAGTGGCAAGACCCAGTCCGGAAGGCGCGCCTTTAAGGTAAAAATGCAGGCAGGCCCTGCATAATTGTCGATTGTGCAAGGCAAATTCGCATGACAGGATCCCCTGATCCTCCAGCGCACTCCAGACTTCACTTGGAAAATCAATAACAAAGCAGGGAGAACGCGATGACCGCGCATGCTCACATTTCGGCAACGGATCATGTCTTGGCCGAAGTCCGCAATCAGATTGGCCACCTCACCCTCAACCGCCCCGCCGGCCTCAATGCCCTGACCCTGGATATGGTGCGCAGCCTGCAGCTGCACTTGGACGCCTGGGCCGATGACAGCCAGGTGCAGGCCATTGTCCTGCGTGGAGAAGGCCCCAAGGGCTTTTGCGCCGGCGGCGATATCCGCTCGCTGTATGACAGCTTCAAGGCCGGTAGCACGCTGCATGAACAGTTCTTCGTCGAGGAGTACGCCCTCGATAAGTGCATCCACCGCTACCGCAAGCCGGTCCTGGTGCTGATGGACGGCTACACCTTGGGTGGCGGCATGGGCCTGGCCCAGGGCGCCGACCTGCGGGTGGTCACCGAGCGCAGCCGTTTAGGCATGCCGGAGACTGCCATCGGTTACTTCCCGGATGTCGGCGGCAGCTATTTCCTGTCGCGCATCCCCGGCGAGCTGGGCACTTATCTGGGCGTCAGTGGCGCGCAGATCCAGGCCGCCGATGCCTTGTATTGCGGTCTGGCCGACTGGTACCTGGCCAGCGACAAGCTATCGGCCCTGGATCAAGCACTGGAGCGCATCAGCTTCGGCGAGCATCCGCTGAAAGATCTTCAGGGCCTGCTGGCCAAGCTCGGCACCCAGGTCCTCGATGACGCGCCGCTGGCCAGGCTGCGCCCAGTGATCGATCACTTCTTCGCCCAGCCCGACCTGGCCAGCATCATCGAGCAACTGCGAGCGGTGACCATTGGCGACAGCCATCAATGGGCACTGGCCACCGCCGACCAGCTGGAAAGCCGCTCGCCGCTGGCAATGGCGGTTACCCTGCAGATGTTGCGCCGTGGCCGCCATCTGGGGCTGGAAGACTGCTTTGCCATGGAGCTGCACCTGGACCGCCAGTGGTTCGAATACGGCGACCTCATCGAGGGTGTACGCGCGCTGATTATCGACAAGGACAAGCAGCCCCGCTGGAACCCACCGAGCCTAAAGCAGCTGCAACAGGCCCGAGTCGACCAATTCTTCGAAGGCCTGTAAGGCTGGGAGTACGCAGATGCAAGACCTGGAACTGAGCGAAGAGCAAATCATGATCCGCGATATGGCCCGGGACTTTGCCCGTGGCGAGATCGCCCCGCATGCCCAAGCCTGGGAAAAAGCCGCCTGGATCGATGATGGCGTAGTGCGCAAGATGGGCGAGTTAGGCCTGCTGGGCATGGTCGTTCCGGAAGACTTTGGCGGCAGCTACACCGACTACGTCGCCTACGCCCTGGCGGTTGAAGAGATTGCCGCCGGTGACGGCGCCACGGGCGCCTTGATGAGCATCCACAACTCGGTCGGCTGCGGGCCGCTGCTCGCCTACGGCACGCCTGAACAGCAACAGACCTGGCTGCCACGCCTGGCCAGTGGCGAAGTCATTGGTTGCTTCTGCCTGACCGAACCCCAGGCGGGTTCCGAGGCGCACAACCTGCGCACCCGCGCCGAGTTGGTGGATGGCCAGTGGGTGATCAACGGCGCCAAGCAGTTTGTCAGCAATGCCCGCCGCGCCGGGTTGGCGATTGTGTTCGCGGTAACGGACCCGGAGCTTGGCAAGAAGGGCCTATCAGCCTTCCTGGTGCCCACCGACAACCCTGGCTTCAAGGTTGATCGCAGCGAGCACAAGATGGGCATTCGCGCCTCCGACACCTGCGCGGTGACGTTGGACAACTGCCGCATTGCCGCCGCCAACCTGCTCGGCGAGCGCGGCAAGGGGCTGGCGATTGCCCTGTCCAACCTGGAAGGCGGGCGCATCGGCATCGCTGCGCAAGCATTGGGTATTGCCCGCGCCGCCTTTGAAGCAGCGCTGGTCTACTCACGTGATCGCATCCAGTTCGGCAAGCCGATCAATGAGCACCAGAGCATTGCCAACCTCTTGGCGGACATGCAGGTGCAGATCAATGCCACGCGCCTGTTGATCCTGCATGCAGCGCGCCTGCGCAGTGCCGGCAAGCCGTGCTTGTCGGAGGCCTCGCAGGCCAAGCTGTTCGCCTCGGAGATGGCTGAACGGGTGTGCTCGATGGCGATTCAGGTGCATGGTGGCTATGGCTATCTGGAGGACTACCCGGTGGAGCGCTATTACCGGGATGCGCGGATCACCCAGATTTATGAAGGGTCAAGCGAGATTCAACGGATGCTGATTGCGCGGGAACTGAAGAACTATCCGTTGTAGGCGCAACACCTGCCGGCCTCATTGCGGGGCCGGCCCGCGCCTACCCGCTGTGGGAGCGGGCTTGTCCCGCGATGAGGCCGGCCCTGACGCGATCATTCCGTCACATGCACACTGTCCAGGTAGGTACGCACCGCCCACAACGCCTCCTGGCTGAGAAAATCCGCCATCTTCGGCATATACACCCGCCCATCGCGTACCGCGCCATTGCGCACGCGCTCGACAAACCATTCATCTCCCGCCGCGCCTTCATCGAGCATGCGCAGGTCCGGGGCAATCCCGCCCGACTTGGCCTCCAGGCCGTGGCATGCCGCGCAGTTCTGGTTATACGCCGACGCACCAATGGACACCGCCTTGTCGTGATCCTTGCTGTCGCGATACGGGTTCTCGGCGCGCCATTCGCTGCCAAGCGGCTCCAGCCCTTCGGTATTGACGGCCGTTGGGGTGACGTTGCCATGGGCGCTGGCGGCGCCGGCAGCGCACAGGCCAAGCATCAGCAGGGTGGATTTGCAGGCATTTTTCACGATTGTCATTGTTCTGGCCTCGACTTCTGAGAGTGCACGCGCCACCTCTGAGAGCGAGGCGGTTGGAGCATCCTAGAAAGCGGCCAGGCCGGCCCCCATGCTGCTTTGGTGGCCGCGCCCTCCTCCCTTGGTCGTAGCCCGTGCGGGGCAGTGCCAAATCATGCCCGCCCTGGGAAGTTTTCCCGTAATGGCCGGGAAGATTTCCGTATCTCGCCGAGCGGTGGCGTTCCAGGCTATGCAGGCCACAACCTCACTGGGAACTCCACCATGACAACAAGAACGTTACCCGCCATGCTTTCGCCCCTTTCTGCTGCCCTGCTGCTGGCGAGCCTGGCCATTGGCGGTACCGCCCAGGCCAAGCCGGTCACCTGGGAAGACATCGCCGACGACCACAAGACCACCAACAACGTGCTGCAGTACGGCATGGGGACCAACGCCCAGCGCTGGAGCCCACTGGCGCAGGTCAACGACCACAACGTGTTCAAGCTCACGCCAGCCTGGTCGTTCTCCTTTGGCGACGAGAAGCAGCGCGGCCAGGAGTCCCAGGCCATCGTCAACGACGGGGTGATCTACGTCACCGGCTCCTACTCACGGGTATTTGCCCTCGACGCCAAGACCGGCAAGCGCCTGTGGACCTACAACCACCGCCTGCCAGACAACATTCGTCCCTGCTGTGACGTGGTCAACCGCGGCGCGGCCATCTATGGCGACAAGATCTATTTCGGCACCCTCGATGCGCGTCTGGTGGCGCTGAACAAGGACACCGGCAAGGTGGTGTGGAACAAGAAGTTCGGCGACCACAGCGCCGGCTACACCATGACCGGCGCCCCGACCATCGTCAAAGACCAGAAGAGCGGCAAGGTGCTGTTGATCCATGGCAGTTCCGGCGATGAGTTCGGTGTGGTCGGCCAGCTGTATGCGCGTGACCCGGACACCGGTGAAGAGGTATGGATGCGGCCCTTCGTCGAAGGCCATATGGGCCGCCTCAATGGTAAGGACAGCACCCCCACCGGCGACGTCAAGGCGCCGTCCTGGCCCGACGATCCGAGCACCGAGACTGGCAAGGTCGAGGCTTGGAGCCATGGTGGCGGCGCGCCTTGGCAGAGCGCCAGTTTCGATGCCGAAACCAATACCATCATCGTCGGCGCCGGTAACCCCGGGCCTTGGAACACCTGGGCGCGCACTTCCAAGGACGGCAACCCGCACGACTACGACAGCCTTTACACCTCAGGCCAGGTCGGGGTCGATCCCACCACCGGTGAGGTCAAGTGGTTCTACCAGCACACCCCCAACGATGCCTGGGACTTCTCCGGCAACAACGAGCTGGTGCTGTTCGACTACAAGGACAAGGACGGCAAGCAGTTCAAGGCCACTGCCCACGCCGACCGCAACGGCTTTTTCTATGTGGTCGACCGCAGCAACGGCAAGCTGAAAAACGCCTTCCCGTTCGCCGACAACATCACCTGGGCCAGTCATATCGACCTGAAAAC
Source organism: Pseudomonas sp. BT-42-2 (assembly GCF_025847435.2). Classification (NCBI taxonomy): domain Bacteria; kingdom Pseudomonadati; phylum Pseudomonadota; class Gammaproteobacteria; order Pseudomonadales; family Pseudomonadaceae; genus Pseudomonas; species Pseudomonas sp. BT-42-2. The sequence goes on along the minus strand of NZ_JAOYTM010000002.1, from coordinate 1,458 downwards.
CGGCCGCCCGGTAGAAAACGAAGGTCAGCGCCCGGCCAAGCCGGAGCCTGGGCAGACCAAGGGCAAGCCCGTGGAAGTGTCGCCGCCGTTCCTCGGCGGCAAGAACTGGAACCCCATGGCGTACAGTCAGGACACCGGCCTGTTCTATGTACCGTCCAACCAGTGGAAAGAAGAGTATTGGACCGAAGAGGTCAACTATAAGAAGGGCTCGGCGTACTTGGGCATGGGCTTTCGGATCAAGCGCATGTACGAGGACCATGTAGGCTCGCTGCGTGCCATGGACCCTACCACCGGCAAGATGGTCTGGGAGCACAAGGAGCGCTTGCCGCTGTGGGCCGGGGTGCTGGCAACCAAGGGCAACCTGGTGTTCACCGGCACCGGTGACGGCTACTTCAAGGCCTTCAACGCCAAGACTGGCGATGAGCTGTGGAAATTCCAGACCGGCAGCGGCATCGTCTCCCCGCCTATCACTTGGGAGCAGGATGGTGAGCAGTACATCGGTGTGACCGTGGGCTACGGCGGCGCGGTGCCGCTGTGGGGTGGCGACATGGCCGAGCTGACCAAGCCGGTGGCGCAGGGCGGATCGTTCTGGGTGTTCAAGATCCCTGCGTGGGACACCAAGACCGCTCAGCGCTGAGCTAGATCGCCCATTTCCATCTCCCCTGCAGGAGCGGCGCACCGCCGCTCCTGCACATTTGTAAGCCTGGAGCCTGTCATGAACTACCTGCCACTGGCCCTGCTTCTACTGCTCCCCAGCGCCTTCGCCGACGATCAGGCCGACGTGCCGCTGACGATCAATGGCTGCGTCATCGCCGCAGAAAGCAAATGCCCCAACGCCAACCTGCGTGGCGCCGACTTGAACAACCAGGACCTGCGCAAGATGGACCTGTCCGGCGCTGACCTGCGCGAGGCCAATCTACGCCACGCCCGGCTTGATCTGGCCAATCTGGAAAAAGCCGATCTGCGCGGCGCCAACCTGACCCGTGCCAGCCTGCAACAGAGCAACCTGCGCCTAGCCCAGCTGCAAGGTGCGACACTGGTCGCGGTCCAGGCCTGGGGCATGTTTGCCCAGGGTGCCAACTTCGAAAAAGCCGACTTGTCTGCGGCCTACCTGGAGTTCGCCAGGCTGTCGGGGGCCAAGCTGCATGGCACCTCGCTGAAGGCGGCTGACCTGGAAATGACCTGGCTAAGCAAGGCTGACCTCAAGGGTGCGAGCCTGGCCGATGCCAATTTGCAGGAGGCCAAGTTTGGCCAGAGCAACCTTGAGAATGCCGACCTGCGCGGGACGCGGCAGCATTATGCGAATTTCCAGGACAGCAATATGGAAGGTTGCCAGGGCTGTCCAGACTCTTGGCAGTGAAGCGGTGTGGTTGTGTCAGTTGCGGCCTCTTCGCGGGCAAGCCCGCTCCCACAGGTAACGCGCTGATCTTGGCGCTGGCGCTGAGCCTGTAGGAGCGG